>JAHJUB010000066.1 GCA_018829455.1 Candidatus Omnitrophota bacterium | reverse complement strand
CTTCGATTCTTCCACTATAGACCTGTGCCTGAAACTCTTTCCTTGGGCACGGTTCCGGAAAACCAAAGCCGCAATCAAACTTCATACCCTGCTGAATCTGCGAGGCAGTATCCCGGAGTTCATCCACATTACCGAAGGAAGAGTGCAAGACGTCAACATCCTGGATATGCTTATTATCGAACCGGGTTCTTTCTACGTAATGGATCGTGGTTATCTGGACTTCAAGCGGCTCTGTACCATTCATCAGTCCAGAGCCTTCTTTGTAACACGAGCCAAACGCGGCCTTATAGTCCAGCGCCGATACTCCCGGCCGGTGGACAAGTCCACCGGACTTCGCTCAGACCAAACCATTGTTCTTGCCGGCATCAACACATCCAAAGACTACCCGGAAATACTGCGGCGCATTTCTTATTACGACGCCGACACCAAAAAACATCTTGTCTTTCTGACCAACAACTTTGTCCTGCCGGCTCTTACCATCGCCTCTCTGTACAAGGCCAGGTGGCGGGTAGAGTTATTTTTCAAGTGGATAAAACAGCACCTGCGCATCAAGGCATTCTACGGCACATCCGAGAACGCGGTAAAGACTCAGGTCTGGATTGCCGTCTGCGTGTATGTCCTGATAGCCATCTTGAAAAAACGGCTTCAGACCGAAAGAAGTCTCTACACAATTCTACAGATTTTAAGCATTTGCCAATTAGAGAAAGAACCGCTCTACGACTTGCTTTCTCAACACAATTATAAAATGCCTGTAGAGCCTGAAGGCCCGAAACAGGCGCTATTATTCAATCTTTAACCGGACAGTAGTGGTATAATATAGACGCGGGATTGCCGCGCTGAGGAACGCTCGCAATGACAACTAAAACAAGGAGAAACAATGCGGAAGGAAATGCTGAAGACACTACAGTGTGAATTTAAAAATCCGGGAAGTATATTCCGGGGCGCTCCGTTTTGGGCCTGGAACGGAAAGTTGGAGCCGGATGAACTCCGGCGCCAGATACGCCTGATGAAAGAGATGGGTCTGGGCGGATTCTTTATGCATTCACGGGTCGGTTTGGCGACGCCCTATCTTTCCGACGAGTGGTTTGACTGTGTCCGCGCCTGCTGCGAGGAAGCGGAGAAACTGGGCATGAAAGCCTGGCTTTATGATGAGGACCGTTGGCCATCCGGCGCGGCCGGTGGTCTGGTTACCAGGAACCCCAAGCACCGGGCGCGCTCCCTGGTAATGGAGAGATTATCCGACCCGCGGAAATTGAAATGGACAAAAGATACCGTTGCGGTATTTGCCGCTAAGGTGGAAGGAACTTCCGCCCGGGATGTACGCAGAATACCCGGGCAGAAATCAATTCGGCTTTCCCCCGAAGAGACACTGCTGGTCTTCTCCGTAAAGATTAACGAAAACAGTTCCTGGTTCAACGGGTACACCTACCTTGATACGCTTAACCCCGACGCGGTGCGGCAGTTCATTAAGATTACCTACGAGGCGTACCGGAAAGAGGTCGGCTCCCGGTTCGGCAAATCCGTCCCCGGCATCTTCACCGACGAACCATATCAAAACAACCCCATGTTTTCTGAGGACTGGGAAAAGACCGGGCGCGTTTCCTGCCCCTGGACCGGAAAACTGCCTCTGGTGTTCAGGCGCCGCTATGGCTATGACCTCAGAGAACGCCTGCCGGAGATTTTCCTTGACGTTGACGGGCAATCTATTACGCCGGCCCGGTATCACTACCACGAATGCGTGACGCATCTTTTTGTTGAGTCCTTCGGCCGACAGATTGGGGACTGGTGCGGACGAAACAACCTGTTCTTCACCGGTCACGCCCTTTGCGAGGATACGCTTTCCAGCCAGACAGATATGGTGGGCAGTTGCATGCGCTTATATGAATATATGCAGGCGCCGGGTATGGACCTGCTCACCGAGCACTGGCGGATCTTCACCGTCGCCAAACAGGTCAGTTCCGTTGCCCGGCAATTCGGAAGGAAATGGCGGCTTACGGAGACCTACGGCTGCACCGGCTGGGACTTTCCCTTTTCCGGGCACAAGGCGTTAGGCGACTGGCAGATTGCCCTGGGCATCAACCTGCGGTGCCAGCACCTTGCCTGGTACACCATGCTCGGAGAGGCAAAACGGGATTATCCCGCCTCCATCTCCTACCAGTCGCCCTGGTACAAACTCTATTCACGCGTAGAAGATTATTTCGGCCGCATCAATGCGGTTATGACCCAAGGGGAAGAAGTGCGGGACCTCCTGATTATCCATCCGGTGGAAAGCATGTGGCTTCAGTGCCGGGCCGACTGGAAGAAGAACCCGGAAGTGGAAAAACAGGACCGCGTCTTCTGGAAATTGAGCGACGCTCTGCTGGCCGGCCACCTGGATTTTGACTACGGAGACGAGGATATTATTTTCCGGCACGGCCGTATCGGGAAAAAAGATGGCGCCGCCGTTTTTATCATCGGCCGCGCTTCGTACCGGAGCGTCCTGGTACCGCCGATGCTGACCATGCGCGGCGCCACCCTAAAACTTATTAAGCGCTTCCACCAAGCAGGCGGCCGCGTTACCTTCGCCGGAGAACCACCCGCATACGTTGATGCGGCGCCGTCAACCGAGGTTAAGGATTTTGCGGCCCAATGTCAGAAGGCGCCGGCAGCCGGTTCCGAACTTGTCAGCGTTCTGGAGAAGGACTGCCGCCGCATTTCCATTACCGACCGGGAAGGGGGGCAAGAGTTAGGACCGATTCTCTATTTGTTACGGGAAGACAAAGACGCCTGCTACCTCTTTGTCTGCAACACCGGACAGGACTTCGCGGACAGCGAGCGTCATATCTATCAGGAAATCGGGGTGCGCGAGCGAAACCTGCCTTTCCCGGAGGTTATCATCCGCGGAGTTCCCGGTTGGCAGTATGCGCCGTTGGAACTCAACCCGGAAACCGGAGAGATAGTTACCGCCGATGCCAGACAAACTCCGGATGGATACCTTATCCACACCGGCCTTCCGGCGTTGGGAAGCCGGTTGTTCCTGATACCCAAAAAACCTCTTTCTATTAAAGCCGGTCCCCGGGTACACCTGAAGGAGGATAGCCATTCCGTCCTGGATGGGCCGGACTGGGAAGTCCGTCTGTCGGAACCCAACGTTCTGCCGCTGGACCGTCCGCGGCTTAAGATTGCCGACGGCAAGTGGCAGCCGGAGAATGAGGTCCTACGCACCGACAAGGTTGTCCGCGATTGTCTGGGTATTCCTCGCCGCTCCGGGGATATGGTCCAGCCCTGGGCGCAGAAGAAGAATCCCAAACCCAAATCTATTCAGGTTTCTCTCCTTTATACCTTTGAAGCCGCAGCAACACCGGACGGAAGGATGCTCATAGCCCTGGAGCAACCGCATCTCTTTCGCATCAGCTTAAACGGGGCGTCTGTCTCGGTTGACGCCGAATGCGGCTGGTGGGTGGACCGCTCCCTGCGCACCATTCCAATTGACTCGGCCCTGATTCGCCCCGGTCAAAACGAAATTCTCCTTGAATGCGCATACGACGAAAACCATCCGGGCCTGGAAATAATCTACCTTCTGGGTGATTTCGGCGCAGAGGTAAAGGGAACCCGGTTATCCCTTACCACGCCTGTCCATTCCCTGAAATTAGGCGACTGGGTAGAACAGGGACTGCCGTTTTACTCCGGTTCGGTCAGTTATTTGAGAAAGATTCAACCGGTTGTTCCGGAAGGCAAGCGCCTGTTCATCCGCATCCCGGATTACCGCGGAGTTGCCGTGCGCATTCTGGTGGACGGGAAGGAAGCCGGTATTTGTGCCTGGGAACCTCACGAAATTGATATTACCGAGTTTGTTTCCGGACAAAAAGAGGCAACCCTGGCGATAGAAGTAATCGGTCACCGGAGAAATTCCCACGGTCCCCTGCACCTTGCGGAAAAAGAACCCATCTGGACCGGTTCCGCACAATACATGACCGAAGGAAAAGAGTGGCAGGAGGAATACCAGTTAGTGTCCTGCGGTCTGATGGCCGCGCCGGAACTTGTCGTCCGCCCGCCGGTCTGAAATTAATGTGTTTGTGTTATAATACCGTTTTAAAAACCGGGAGGTGGAGTATGGTAAGAAGATTGAAAAAGTATTGGAAGGTAGGGCTGGTTATGGGGCTGGTGATGGTTCTGGTAAACGTGACCCTTTACGTCAACCGGAACGCGTTGATTTCCTACGTCGGGATGAAGATGGTTGACGCCCAGACCAATGAGGTTGACCCGGACAAACTGACGCTGGATGACTTCAAAGAGATTTCGGGAGTAACCCAGGAGTACGTGGATGCGTATAAGTTGTTTCTGAAGGCCAAGGCCGGAGATAAACAGAGTCCCTCCTACGCGGATGCGGTGGCCGCCTTTGACAAGGTTGCCGCCACTACTAAAAATCCGGAGTTGAAACTGCGCAGTCTGTACCTAGTCACCCTGAGCAACTTTCTCCAGGGCAAGATTGATGAATCTTACAAGAGCGCGCAGGAGGTTCTATCTTTAAGCAAAAAACTTTATCCCAAAGACAACCTCGTGGCAAAACTGGACAAAATCGTTTCCGATATTACCAAGGGGGATATCAAGGATGTTAAAGGGCTGAACGCAGGGATTGCCGATCAATCGTCCGCAGAATTTGCAGATGATTTAAACGCAATTGTTGTGGGTCAGAAAGATTATCAGGCATTAAAAGATAAACTGGAAGCCAAAAAAGCGGCGAAGAAATAGCCCTTAGAGTTACCGAACAATTTGCGTAAAGAAGCGCCAGCGAAGGGTCTCGTATTTAAAAACGAGATTCTTCGCGGAGTCTGCCCTCGAGCAAAGCGAAGAGCTCAGAATGACAATCATTCCTATGGCTTTCATTAAGTTTTTAGGGACGGCTGGCGCGCGCTTCGTGATGATGGAACAACTGCGCGCCTCAGGTGGAGTCTGGATTTCCAGCGGTTCGGATAACCTGATTTTGGACCCGGGACCCGGTTCCCTGGTGCGGGCGCTGGAGAGCCGTCCCAAACTGGACCCGGCCAAACTGACCGGCGTCATCCTATCCCACAAACACCTGGACCATTCCGCGGACGTCAACGTTATGATTGAGGCGATGACCGCCGGCGGCCACACCAAGAGGGGCGCGGTCTTTGCGCCCCAGGATGCATTTGAGCCGGAACCGGTCATCCAAAAATATCTCCGGAATTTTCCGGAACGGTTGGAACTTCTGGAGGCGGGTAAAGAATACCGGGTAGGTGAAATTTCTTTTAACACAGTTAGGATGCTGCACCCGGTGGAGACCTACGGTTTTAATTTCAAAATAAACAACCGGACCGTCTCTTTCATCACCGATACCGCTTATTTTCCGGAAATTCCGGACTGCTTCCGCGGGGAAATAATGATAATCAACGTCGTCCTGACGGAACGGAAACCGGAAGTTTTTCATCTTTCCGTGCCCGAAGTAGCAGATATTCTCTCCAGCATCAAACCGCAGAAGGTTATTCTGACCCATTTCGGACGGAGAACGCTGACCGCCAACCCTCAAAAGATTGCCGACCGGCTGAGCCAAAAATTCGGCCTGGAGATAATTGCGGCGACCGACGGGATGATGATAGAAGTTTGACAGTCAGCGCGAGAAAAAGTTACAATTATCCTTTGTGTGTGTTTGTGATTTTTTTCACGATATGGAAGAAATAAAAATAGATTATCTGCAAAATCCGTTAAAAACCTACCTGGAACGGCTTGCGTCCAAAGACCCGGTTCCCGGCGGCGGCAGCGCCGGCGCTTTATCCCTTTCCCTGTCTGCCGCACTGCTCTCTATGGTGGCGAACTTTACCATTGGAAAAAAGCGTTTTCTTGAATTTGAAACCGAGGCAAAAAAGATTTTAAGCAATACCGAAACCATCCGGCAAGAAGCGGCAAAACTGGTGGAGGAAGACAGCGTTGCTTATCTGCAGTACCGCCGGGCGGTCGAAATGAACAAAGAGGCGCCGGCCCGCCGGGAAGCGCTAATTGCGGCCACCCGGGCCGGCAATAAAATTCTCATCCGTATTGCGGAGCTCTCCCGGCAGGCCTTAAATCTGGCTAAACCGCTTCTGAAAAAAGGAAACCCGTACCTGCTCAGCGACGTTGCCTGCGCGGTCAGTCTGGCCCGGACCGCCTTTGAAGTGGCGGAAATCAACATCCTGATAAACCTCTCCGACGGCCTGAACCTGCCGGATGAAGCGAAAATAAAGAAAGACCTTAATTCTTTCAGGGAGGAAATTATCTCCAAAAGTAACGCGATTTTAACCGAAGCCAAAAAAAGACTGGAGTAAATTATGGCAAAATTACTGGAAGGCAAACCGATTGCGGAAAAAATTAAAGAAGAGGTTAAATTAAAAGCAGCGGAATTAAAATCAAGAGGAATCACACCGAAATTAGTGGCGGTTCAGGTCGGCGAAAACCAGGCCAGCGCGGTCTATCTGAGGAGTCAGCAAAAAGTCTGCGTCAATACCGGCGTTGACTACCAGTTGCTGACCCTGCCGGAAAGCATCTCCCAGGCGGACTTGGCCGCGGAGATTAACCGGTTGAATTCCGATTCCTCAGTCAGCGGCATCATTGTCCAGATGCCCATGCCGGCTCAGATTGACGGACGGGCTATCCAGGCTCTGATTGCGCCGGCCAAGGATGTGGAAGGAATCAACCCGACCAGCTTAGGTCTTTTGGTGCTGGCAAAACCGCTTTTCACGCCCTGCACCGCGGCCGGAGTTATGGAACTCTTGAAAACCACCGGTGAAAAACTTTACGGCAAAGAAGTGGTGGTGGTCGGACACTCTGAAATCGTGGGCAAACCGCTGGCATTGCTTCTGCTGGCGGAATTCGCCACGGTCACGGTCTGCCACATCGCCACCGGCCAGCGCGGAAACCTGCCGGAACACGTTAAACGCGCAGAAATTCTGGTGGTCGCAGTGGGCAAAGCCGGCCTGGTTAAAGGCGAGTGGGTTAAAGAAGGCGCCATCGTAATTGACGTCGGCATCAACCGGGTGGGGGATAAACTGGTCGGAGACGTGGAATTTGACGAGGCCGAAAAGAGGGCAGCCTGGATTACGCCGGTCCCGGGTGGAGTCGGACCGCTGACGGTGGCGATGCTGGTACGAAATACGGTCGTGGCCGCGGAAAAAACATAATAGTAGTTGTAGGGGAGGGGTTACACCCCCTCCCGCTGGCGGGGACATAGCGATAACCCCCCTTGCCCCCCTTGTCAGGGGGGACATCCCCTCCCGACAGGGGAGGGAATTTGGTGGTTTTAGGAGAGAAAAAAATGGTTGTTACCGTTCAGAAATCCAGGGAAGAAATCCTGAAAAAACTGGAGCCGTTTAAGAAAGTATTTCTTTCCGGCTGTCAGTCGTGCGCCACCACCTGCCGGACCGGTGGAGAACGGGAATTGAAGGATATGACACAATTTTTAACTGAAAGCGGCAAAGAGGTGACCGGTTACCTCCTGCCGGAAAAGGGCTGTCTGCTGCCCCCGGTCAAAAAAGAGTTGCGGGCAAGCCAGAAAGCGGTGGATGACGCCGAAGTGATTTTACTTCTCTGCTGCGGATTGGGCAACCAGGTTCTGACCGAAATCACTAAAAAAGTGGTTGTGCCCGGTTGTGACACCCTTTTTCTGGGGCCGGAGTGGAAAACGGAAATTTCACCAACGGGTCTGGTTAATACTTTTGAGGAAAAATGCAGTCTCTGCGGCGAATGCATCCTGGATTTAATGGGTGGGCTCTGCCCGCATACTCTCTGCGCCAAGGGGCTGCTTAACGGGCCCTGCGGCGGCACCACCAAAGATGGGAAGTGTGAAGTGAACGGAGACCGGCTCTGCGGCTGGATCCTAATTTATAACCGTTTGAAGGAAATCGGACGGCTTGACCTGATGAAGGCAAACCAGCCGGCCAAGGACTGGTCCAAAAAGATAAAACCGCTGCGCGCCAAGGCGGCGGTGTAAAACCAAATAAAACGTAGGGGCTTGATTTATCAAGCCCGCGGGCGCGATGAATCGCGCCCCTACATTTTTGGAGAAAATTTATGACTTTCAAAGAGAAGATTAAAGCAGGCAAGTTTTTAGTCACCGTGGAATTCGGACCGGAAAAAGGGACGGAAACCCAGCCTTTTATTGATATCGGGGCGTCCCTCGCCAGCCGGGTGGACGGTTTCAACGTTACCGACTTACAGAGCGCGGTAATGCGTCTGGGTTCGCTGGCGCTCTGCATCAAATTAAAAGAAGCCGGTCTGGAACCGATTCTCCAGATGACCTGCCGGGACCGCAACCGCCTGGCGCTTCAGTCCGACCTCCTTTCCGCAGCCGCCTTCGGCATTGAAAACGTGCTGGCGCTCACCGGCGACCACCCGATGTTAGGCGATGACCACGCCGCCAAGCCGGTCTTTGACTACGACACGGTGCAGTTGTTGGATGCAGCCCGAAAAATGGAACAGGGCCAGGATGCGGCCGGGAACAAATTGGCGGAACCGTTTCCTCATTTTTGCCTGGGCGCCGTAGTCAACCCGGGCGCTGACCCGCTGGAACCTCAGCTAATAAAGATGGAAAAGAAGGTGGCGGCCGGCGCGGAGTTTTTTCAGACCCAGGCCGTCTATGAGGTGGACACGTTTGAAAAGTTCATCCGGCAGGCAGAACAATTTCAGGTTCCGATTATGGTAGGCATTGTTCTGCTGAAGAACGCCGGCATGGCCAAATATATGAACGAACATGTTTCCGGCGTCCATGTGCCGGATAATTACATCAAACGTATGGCCGACGCCCCAAAGGAACAGCGGGTAGCCGAAAGCATTGCGATCGCTTCCGAATTAATCGGAAAATTAAAGGGTATGTGCCGGGGCGTGCACATCATGCCCATCGGCTGGGAGAGACACTGCGGCAAGGTTTTAGACGCCGCCGGTTTGTAATTCTTACGTAGTAGTCGCCCGGCTTGCCGGGCTCTGTTAACAACGCCAAGCAAGCTTGGCAACTACAATAACATACTTTTGGGAGAATAATGATTTCCTACGAAAAACGGATGGCCTGGTTTAACCAGGCGCGTTTTGGAATGTTCATCCACTGGGGCTTGTATTCCCTGCTGGGTCGGGGTGAATGGACGATGTTTGCCGAACGCATCCCGCCAGATGAATACGCCAAACTATCGGCCCAATTCAAACCCGCTAAGTTTGATGCTGACTCCTGGGCCTCTCTGGCGAAAGAGGCCGGGATGAAATACCTGGTCTTGACCACCCGGCACCACGACGGTTTCTGCCTCTATGACAGCAAGGTTTCGGACTTCACCTCGGTTAAGACCGCAGCCAGAAGAGACTTCGTCGCCGAATACGTCAAGTCCTGCCGGAAAGCCGGGCTTAAAGTGGGTTTTTACCATTCCCTCCTGGACTGGCGCTTTCCGGGATATTTCAACCGGAAGAAATACCCGGACAGTTTTCAGGCAATGGTCAAGCAACTGCACGACCAGGTCAGGGAACTGATGACCAACTACGGCAAGATTGATTACCTCTTTTACGACGGCGAATGGATACCCAATGTACCGATGGCCAGAGGCATGGAGGAGGGTAAAGGAAAAAGCCCGGAGATTGCTAAACTCTGGCGCGCCAAGGAACTCAACCGGATGGTCAGAAAATTCCAGCCGGAAATTATCATTAACAACCGCTCCGGTCTGGACGAGGATGTGGACACCCCGGAACAGGCCGTAGCCGCCTCCAAACCCGGCCGGGCTTCTGAATCCTGTATGACCATGGGCGATTCCTGCGGTTGGGGTTACATTAAGAACAACTCCAACTTCAAAACAACCACCCAACTGATTCAATACCTGGTGACCGCAGCCAGCGGCGCCGGAAATTACCTTCTTAATATCGGGCCGAAACCGGACGGAACAATAAGGGAAGAAGAAGTAACGCGGCTGAAAGAAATAGGAAAATGGATGAAGGTCAACGCTGAGTCCATTTATAGTTCGGAAAGAATTACGACCCATAACAGTCCGGTCGGGGATTGGTTAGGCGGCATAATCGGGAAGACCACCGCAAAGGGAAACAACCTTTACTGGCACATCTTCCGCTGGCCCGGGGAGACCGCTTCCATACCGGGAATAAAGAATGAAGTCCTTTCGGCCACGGTTTTGGCTACCGGACAAAAGGTAAAGATAGAACAGACCACAGACGGACGGCTCTTCCTGACTGGTCTGCCGAAAGAACCGCCTGACCAAAACGATACGGTTATCAAACTGAAACTGGACGGCAAACCAAAAACTATTAATTACAACGGTATTCCGCTGTAAAAATTAAGGGAGGCGCTATGTTATCCGATTTGGAAATTGCCCAGAAAGCAAAAATAAAACCGATTAATGAAATTGCGGAAAAGTTGGGCATTCTTGACGACGAACTGGAACTTTACGGAAAGTACAAAGCAAAAATTGACCTGAAGGCAACCGCTCGCGTAAAAAATAAGCCGAAAGGTAAATATATCGACGTCACCGCCATTACACCGACACCGTTAGGCGAAGGCAAAACCGTTACCACCATCGGTCTTTCCCAGTCGCTGGCCAAAATTGGGAAAAGCGTCCTCACCTGCATCCGCCAGCCCTCCTTAGGCCCGGTCTTCGGCATTAAGGGAGGCGCAGCCGGCGGCGGCTACTCCCAGGTTATCCCGATGGAGGATTTTAACCTTCACCTGACCGGAGACGTCCACGCGGTGGGATTGGCTCACAACCTTCTCTCGGCCTTCGTGGACAACTCCCTCTACCATAAGAACCCTTTTAATATCAATCCCTACTCCATCACCTGGCCCAGAGTGGTTGACGTCAGCGAACGCGCCCTGCGTAAAATCGTAATCGGGCTGGGCGGCAAAGAAGATGGAGTGCCCCGGGAATCATCTTTTGACATCACCGTTGCCTCCGAAGTAATGGCAATCCTGGCCCTGACAACCGACCTCTTTGACCTCAGGAAACGGCTGGGCAAGATTGTAATCGGATTAAGCAAAGAAGGCAAGCCGGTAACTGCGGAAGACCTCAAGTGCGCCGGCGCCATGGCGGTTCTCCTGAAAGACGCAATCAAACCCACCCTCATGCAGACCCTGGAACATACGCCCTGTCTGGTCCACGCCGGACCGTTCGCCAACATCGCCCACGGCAACAGTTCCGTCATCGCAGACCAAATGGGAATTCATCTGGCGGAATACGTGGTAACTGAAAGTGGCTTTGGAGCGGACTGCGGAGCGGAAAAGTTCTTTGACATCAAGTGCCGGGTCAGCGGTTTGAAACCGGATGCGGTGGTAATCGTCTGTTCGGTCCGGGCCTTAAAGATGCACAGCGGAAAATTCTCGGTCGTGCCGGGCAAGCCCTTACCCCAAAAACTTCTGGAGGAAGACCCGTCAATCGTCGCGGAGGGCGCGGCAAACATGGTCAAACACATTGAAAACGTCCGGCTCTACGGCGTGCCGGTGGTGATTGCGATTAACCGGTTCCCGACCGACTTTGACTCCGAGATTGCCGCGGTAAAGAAGATTGCGCTCCAGTCCGGCGCCGACAACGCCTGTGAGAGCAACGTCTGGGCGAAAGGCGGGGAAGGCGGACGAGAGTTGGCGGAAGCAGTGGTCGCAGCCGCCAATCAACCGGCTGATTTCCGGTTTCTTTATCCCCTTGACGCAACCATTAAGGAAAAGATTGAAACGATTGCGACTAAAATCTACGGCGCGGCCCGGATTGAATTTGCGGCGCTGGCCGAGGAAAAAATTAAGTACTATACCAACCTCGGCTACAACGACCTGCCGATCTGCATGGCCAAGACCCACCTTTCCCTTTCTCACGACCCCAAATTGAAGGGGAGACCAACCGGATTTACCCTGCCCATCAGGGACATCCGCCTGGCCGCCGGCGCCGGATTCCTCTATCCGTTCTGCGGAGAGATGCGCACTATGCCCGGCCTGCCCAGCGAGCCGGCCGGCACAAAAGTGGACATTGACGAAAAGGGCAACGTGGTGGGCTTGTTTTAAGATTCCGATAAATTTCACCTGAAAATCACCTTCCCTCCTTACTTATGGTTACCGTTTTAGTATTATGGTAGAACGAGCCAGTTAGAGATAAAAAATTTCACCTGCGTGCTTTTGAAAAGCAACATTCCTT
>JAHJUB010000065.1 GCA_018829455.1 Candidatus Omnitrophota bacterium | reverse complement strand
GCCCGGTCAATGTCTTCGTACTTTAAGAAGGAAGCCTTGCCCAGCTTGGAAAGGACCAGGGTGATGGCGCTGGTCAGGGTGGTCTTGCCGTGGTCAACGTGCCCGATGGTACCGACGTTTACGTGGGGCTTTCCGCCGCGTTCAAACTTTTCCTTGGCCATAAATTACCTCCGGTTTTAACTACAAAAACCCTACCACGGAAACACAGAAAACTGCGGAAACACTGAAAAAAAACTTTAATTTAGAGTACTTCTTTCCGTGTCTCCGTTATTCCGTGCTTCCGTGGTATTCTAAAGATTTTACAATTCACTGCTTTTAACGCTTTTAACGAGCCCACGACCGGAATCGAACCGGTGACCTCATGCTTACCATGCATGTGCTCTACCGACTGAGCTACATGGGCATAAAGTAGTTGGTTGATAGATAGAAAATTTTTATGATGAGAAAAACTATTATTATAACTCAAATTCTTAAATCGGTCAAGTCTTTTTGCAAATTCGCCAAATCCGGGGGTAACGGCGCATTAAAAGAAAGAGCGCTTTCCCGGTGCGGATGACGGAAGGAAAGTCCGGCGGCGTGCAAGGCCTGCCGCTTGACCAATTGGTCAAGCGGACTCGCTTTCCCGTAACGTTTGTCTCCGATAATGGGAAATCCTAAAAAATCAAGAATGACGCGAATCTGGTGCGTCCGGCCGGTCCTGGGATAAACCTCCACCAGGGAAGCAGCCGGGTAAAGTTCTTTAACTTTTACCAAAGTCTGACTTTCCTTGCCATCCTGAAATGCAACACCAATCCGCATCCAGTCGCCTCTTTTATGCCCCAGGGGAAGGGTTATTTCCTGTTCCGGCCAGGGAATAGCGCCCTTTACGAACGCCAGATATTTCTTCTTCACGCGGCGGAACCGGAATTCATCGCTCAAAAACCGGTGGCTGAAATCATTCTTGGCCACCACCATCAAACCGCTGGTCTCTTTGTCCAAACGGTGCACAATACCGGGCCGCAAAACGCCGGCGATCGCCGAAAGGTCTTTCAGGCAATAAAGCAGGGCGTTAACCATTGTTCCGGAAGTAACCCGGCCGTGCGGATGGCAAACCAGGCCGGCCGGCTTGTTGATTACAACCAAGTCTTCGTCCTGATAAATAATTTCTAAAGGAATTTCTTCCGGAGGGACAGTTAGTTTAATCGGAGATGGCCAGTCAATCCGAATAACGTCTTTTTCGTCAGCCGGCTGATCTTTTCGGACCGGACGGCCGGCAATCGTAACCTGACCCCCTTCAATTAACTTCTGGATGTACTGCCTGGAAACCTGATATTTTTCACTGAGAAACTTGTCCAGTCTCATCAATACAAACACCCACTAAATTAGGCAAAGCTTCGCTTTGCAGCTACAAACCAATTATTGCTCTTGTAGCCGCAGAGCGTTAGCTCTGCTAAACTATAATTTTTTCTTCCGGCCGGCCGCTTCCTGAATCAGTTTCAAACCGATTACGTTGCGCTGAATCTGGTTTGTGCCCTCATAGATTTGGGTAATTTTGGCGTCGCGCATCATCTTCTCCACCGGATAATCCTTCATGTACCCGTAACCGCCGAAAATCTGCACCGCGTCCGTGGTAACCTTCATCGCAACGTCGGAGGCCAGCAGTTTGCTCATCGCGGATTCCTTACTGGTATCCTTGGCGCCGGCATCGTACATTCGGCTGGTGGCGTAAATCAGAGCGCGGGCCGCCTCAATCTGGGTTGCCATATCGGCCAGCATGTGCTGCACGGCCTGAAAAGAAGCAATCGGCTTGCCGAACTGAATTCGGGTCCGCACATAGGCAATCGCCTCGTCCAAAGCGCCCTGGGCAATTCCCAGGGCCTGAGCCGCTACGCCGGGCCGGGACGCATCAAAGGTCTTCATCGTAACAATAAAACCCATTCCTTCCCTTCCCAGCATGTTCTCTTTGGGGATGCGGCAGTCCTGAAAAACCAGTTCCCGGGTGGCCGAAGCCCGAATACCGAGTTTCTGCTCTTTTTTCCCAAAAGTAAAACCCGGCGTGCCCTTGCGGACGATGAAAGCGCTGGCGCCCCGGGCGCCTTTAGCTTTATTGGTCATCGCAATCACCGTATAAACTTCCGCCTCTCCGCCGTTGGTAATCCACTGCTTGGTTCCGTTGAGAATATAAGAATCACCATCTTTAACCGCGGTGGTCTCAATACCGGCGGCATCGCTCCCGGCGTTTGCCTCAGTTATGGCAAACGCAGCCAGCCATTCACCTTTGGCAATCCGCGGCAGATAGGTTTTCTTCTGTTCCTCGCTGCCGAAAAGAATAATCGGAAAAGTGCCCAGTCCGGTTCCGGCCAGCGCCAGAGTGATACCACCGCAGAAACGGGAAAGTTCTTCAATGGCGATGGAAAGTTCCATGACTCCGAACCCCATCCCGCCGTATTCCTGAGGTATAAAAACACCCATTAAATCGCTCTCGGCAAAAACCTTTACCACTTCCCAGGGAAACTCTTCCGTTTCGTCGTAATGAGCGCGCACCGATTTAATCTTCTCTTCGCCAATTTGCCGGCATAAATCGCGAATCATTTTCTGCTCTTCGGTTAAAAGATAATCCATAATTTTCTTCTTTCAATGATTGTCACCCTTTTTAGGGTGTCATTTTTTTGATAACCAGGCAGGCGTTATGACCCCCGAATCCGAAAGAGTTGGAAAGCACGGCTTTTAATGCAACCGGCCGGGCCTTGTTGGGAACGTAATCCAGGTCACACTCCGGGTCGGGATTTTCGTAGTTGATAGTCGGCGGCACAATCCCGTCTCTCATCGCCAGACAGCAAACCGCCAGTTCCACTGCGCCGGCCGCGCCTAACATATGTCCGAGCATTGACTTGGTGGAACTCATCGGGATTTGATTCGCCTTTTCCTTAAAAACTTTTTTAACCGCCCTGGTTTCAACCAGGTCGTTCCAGGCGGTAGAAGTGCCGTGGGCGTTAATGTAATCAATCGCCTCGGGCGCCAGACCGGCGTCTTCCAGGGCCGCCTCCATAGCCAGGGCCATTCCGACCCCCTCCGGGTCAGGCGCGGTAATGTGGTAAGCATCGGCGCTGGCGCCGTAACCGACCAGTTCCGCATATATTTTCGCGGCGCGCTTAACCGCGTGCTCCATCTCCTCCAGCACAAAAATCCCGGCTCCTTCTGCCATCACAAAACCGTTCCGTTCCTGATCAAAAGGCCGGCTGGCCCTCTCCGGTTCATCGTTACGCGTAGAGAGCGCTTTCATACTACAAAATCCAGCCAGTCCCAGCGGGGTAATACAGGCTTCGGTTCCTCCGGCAATAGCCAAATCAATCTCTCCGTGCTGGATAGCCCGCGCCGATACGCCGATAGCGTGGGCGCCAGAGGCACAGGCGGATACGGTGGCAAAATTAGGACCCTTGAAATTAAAGAGCATCGCGACGCGTCCGGCCGCAATATCCGGGATGAGCATGGGAATCAGAAACGGTGAAACCCGGTTGGGGCCTGAATTGAGCAGATTCCGGTATTCTGTTTCAATCACCCTTAACCCGCCAATCCCGGAACCGATAATCACCCCGCACCGGCAGGCCTGCATCGAATCCGGCGCCAGACCGGCGTCTTTCGCCGCCTCCCAGGCAGCCGCTAACGCATACTGGACGAAACGGTCCAGACGCCGCGCCTCTTTTCTATCCAGGAAATCCGGCGTGGTGAAATCCTTTATCTCCCCGGCTATCCGCGAATCAAAAGCCGCCGGATCAAAATCCTTGATGGCGGCAATACCGCTTTTGCCTGCTTGAATTGCCTTCCAGGCCGCCGCGGAACCGCAGCCCACCGGTGTTATCAAACCAAGACCGGTAATAACTACTCTTCTTTTTGCGTTCATTAAATTAATAGGACGCAGATTACCGCAGATAATCGCAGATACAGATTACAATTATTTTATAGAATTACCAAGAAATACTCTAAAAAATTATCTTTAAGTATTATCTTGCTGTTTCTGCGCATATCTGCGTCCAAAAAAGAAAAATCCTGGACGATTTTATCAAGCTTTTTTCTCGGCGATGTAATTGACGGCGTCTCCGACGGAAAGAATCTTCTCCGCAGCCTCATCCGGTATTTCCAAACCGAACTTTTCCTCAAAAGCCATCACCAACTCCACGGTATCCAGGCTGTCGGCGCCAAGGTCATCCACGAAAGATGCCTTATCGTTAACCTCTCCGGCATCAACGCCTAACTGTTCCACCACAACTTCCTTTACGATTTTTTCGACTTCGTTTTTTTCCATAGATTCCCTCCCTGAATTCGTAAACGTATTGTCAAAAATCTTTTAGTAATTTTCTTGTAAAGTGTTTCGTAGTAAGGCTTTTCCGTTCTTTTGTTTCCCTCCCCCTTGCTTGCTTGAGCGCAAGCCCCTTGAAAGAGCTCAAGCGAAAAGCAAGCAAGGGGGAGGGCGAAAACTTTTTTATTTTAACCCTGATTTTTTGTCAGGGATTCTATTTCTTGGCTTGCCTGTCTTCTGTTTTAAGGTAAAATATTTACCTGCACCAAACTAAAAGGAGGCAAGCCAATTGAAGAAAATAGCCCGCATTGCAATCTGGATCTGTCGTAAGTTTACCCGTGTTGAAATTGAAGAGATTATCAAGGAACTCTCCGACATCCTGGCTGACCGCAATCCGGAAGTCAAACCAAGAGATGACTTCCAAGAGAAACACCCCAATTACCGAAGATTCTTTGTGGACCCGCTGGCTCCGTTAAAAGCGCCAAAGGACGTTCCTCCCAGGTTAGACTGGAAGGAACTCTTGCGCCGATACCGGAGAGAACACCGGAAAGAACTGGCGCCGGTCAATCCCAGAAAGTCTGGAAATCTGGTCCCGAAAGAATGCATTTGTAAGTTTTGTTCCGCTCCGGCGCAGTATCTTTACTTCAATGACGGAGTGAAACGCAGCCAGATTCTCTGTAAGGTCTGCGGTGAATTATCCCAGGTGCACCCCGGGTTTCACCGCAAGACCAAATATTTCTGCCCTCATTGTCAAGGAGCCCTGTTCTTATGGAAAGAGAATAAACTCTTTTCCGTCTATAAGTGCTGTAACGACAAGTGCCCGGCGTATCTGGCGGCCAGGAAGAAACTTAATTTCCGGGAAAAGGTCTTAGTCCGGATTAAATCTTCTGTCTTTAAACTCCGGTATTCCTATCGGGAGTATCGCTTCACCCGGGAGCAACTACTGCACAGCGCACCGGAAAGGCCGGTCGCCTTAGGCGACCTCTTTTCTATCCGTAATTCTCTGAATACGCTGTCTTTGGTGCTTGCCTTCCACATCTCTCTGGGGCTGTCGGCCCGGAAGACCGCTTTTGCGTTGAATAATATATTTGCTTTGAAGCTCTCCTACCAGACGGTCTTAAACTACACGGAGGCAGCCGCTTATTATCTGCATCCTTTCAACCTGGCTAACAAAGGCAGCGTAGATAATATCCAGGTCGGGGACGAAGCGTATATTAAAATACTTGGGGAACACGCCTTTGTCTTTTTCTTCCTCTCGCCTTCCAGACGCAAGATCACCGCTTATCACCTGGCGGATAGCAGAGAGACGTTACCGGCCACCGTGGCGATGGAAGAAGCGATCAGGACCGCTTCCCCGGAACAGGAAATAACCATGGTGACCGATGGCAATCCTTCCTATCCGGCCGGTATTCACTTTATCAACCAGAGCCGGGAGGTCGATCTTTCCCATAAGAAGGTAATTGGCCTGCAGAACCTGGATGCAGAGTCGGAAGAATACCGGCCCTTCAAGGAGATTATTGAACGGCTCAACCGAACCTACAAGTTTCACATCAGGGCTGCCTGCGGATTTGGCTCTGACGCCGGCGCGATGGCTTTAACCACCCTCTTTGTTACCGACTATAACTTCTTAAGACCGCATACATCCCTGGGGTATCAGGTGCCGGTCCCCTTGAAAGAACTGGAGGGCATCCCCAAACTGCAGGATAAGTGGTCCAAAGTTATTCAGTTGGCTTGTAATTCTATTCCGGCTTAATCTTTTAATTAAGGGGATTGCCGCGCCCTGACTACAGGACAGGCGAGACGCCTGTCCTACCGACGGGCTCGCAATGACAGCAATGTAAGTTAACAGATGTTTTTTAAGTTTTCAAGGAACAGATTCCCGCTTAATACACGCGGGAATGACATCTTTTATTTATCATTTTCTTTCATTTTGTTTTTGACAGTACCGGACATATTGTCAAAAATCGGCACAAGGCTTGATTTCTACCAGGACAACAGAAAGCGGCTGCATGCTGAGCTTTTCACGGCGCGGGAGGGATGTGGATTTCAACCAGGATTCAGGCGCG
>JAHJUB010000197.1 GCA_018829455.1 Candidatus Omnitrophota bacterium | reverse complement strand
GACGGTGGGCGTGACGTTGCTAATCAGCTTCACTTCAACTGTATAGGTGCCTAGCTCTTTGATCGGCTGTTCGAGCAGTATCTTGCGCTTGTCGAACGCTTGTCCAATCTCCTTTTCCAGTCTAGTAGCGATGTCGGCATTGGTAATTGAGCCGTACAGGGTGCCCGTATCGCCTGCCTTGACTCTGAAGGTGAATGATAGTTTGTCCACTATCTCTGCCAGCGATTCGGCACTGGTCACTTCTATCTGCGTACGACGAGATTCGGCGGCCAACCGCTCGCGGGCCTGCTTGATAGCCTGTGTGGTAGCGACGGCGGCCAAACCGCGAGGGATCAGGTAGTTGCGTGCGTAGCCGTTTGCCACCCGCTTGACGTCTCCGGCCTTGCCTAGTCTCTTGATGTCCTTCAGTAGGATGACCTGTATCAAGTGCTCATACCTCACTTTCCACGATGATGCATTGCTTTACGATGGTCACAGTATAGTTATTCAGAAAGGGTTTCTGCCCATATGATACACGAAAACGGCCGAAATCCCAAACTAGGTGTGAGTGGTTCAGTCGAACCAGGTGATCATGGTCACCTCCGCCATTATCACCACCCCTAATATGAAAAGGGCGAAGGTCCAGTTGAGCAGGTCAACAACCCGCAAGAGGGTGCAGAGAGTGACATACAAAGCCAACAGAAGCGACTGTCGTAGTGGCCTTCCGGGATGTTCAAGGTATCCCTCTTGATCGCCGAAACGCAGGTTGAGGTAGTATAGGATGGGCATCACCGTTCCCAGAGACGCGAAGAACAGCAGTACCACGGCAACGCCGATCGCGAAGGAGTTTGGACGCACGGCATAGGTGAAGTACATGAGTAATCCCCATCCGAATACCGCCATGCATGAGGAAGTCAGTAACATTCTTCGGTTGCTCATTCTCTCTAGCTCCTTACATGATGCTATTATACTCCAAATGGGACTTGCGGTCTAAAGCTTCCCGGCCCTGAGCCCGAGGCAAAAATGCTTGACAGGATAGTCACTTTGTGATAGAATATGCGTAGTTAGGATACTAACGTCTAAGGAGGTGAGTATGCTTAGCAATCCTGTTGATAGATTGACTCGCATCGGCTTCTCGGAGTACGAGGCCAAGGCCTACATGGCCCTGCTAAGAAAGAGCCCTGTTTCAGGTTACGAGCTCTCGAAGGTTTCTGGTGTTCCGCGATCCATGATCTATGAAGTGCTGGGCAAGCTCACTGCTCGCGGTGCGGCCATGACACTGCGAAAAGAGGGAAGCACCAAATATGCACCGGTTCCGGCGGCTGAGTTTCTCGATCAGCTCCACCGCGAGCACGAGGAGCTCGTCATCTCACTTAAGGACGACCTGGCTGTCCTCAACTCGGTCTCCGATCTCGATTATGTCTGGAATATCGAGGGCCACGACAATATCATCGCCAAGGCGAAGGAGATGATCGGTCAGGCAGAAAGTTGTATCTATCTGGCCCTCTTGCCGATTACATACCCGGTCCTGCGGCCTGTGCTGGAGAAGGCCATCGGTCAGGGAGTACGAGTGGTGCTCTACACCACGAGCTCGCTTGATCTGCCCGACGCTCGCGTTGTCGTCGCTCACGTGTCTGAGGTGATTCTGGGTCGGGCAAGGGGATTGGGCTTGGTACTGGTGATTGATGGGGAGGAGGTGTTAATCGGCGAATGGCTTACCGCAAACCAGGCGCGGGCTTCCTGGACTAGCAGTCCGCTTCTCGTCTTTATCGCCGAGCACCACCTGCGGACAGACCTGTATCTACCCCAAATCCTGGCCCTGCTGGGCGATCGAGCGTTGGACCTTATCCAAGAAGAGGACCGGGAGTTGTTCGCTCGCGCTCTGGAGAGTCATATAAACAGCTAAGGGAAGGAGGCAACTATGTCTGAAGAAACTGCTGTAATGGCCCAGGGATTGAGAAAGTCCTACGGCAAAGTCCGCGCGCTGTGGGGCGTTGATCTAGATGTGCAGCGCGGTGAGATCTTCGGCTTTCTTGGTGCGAACGGGGCTGGTAAGACGACGACCATCCGCTGTCTGCTGGATCTGATTCGCCCTGATAGCGGGACCGTGCGTGTACTGGGTATAGACCCCCAGGCTGACCCGGAGGCGGTACAGGCTCGGACTGGCTACCTACCGGGCGAACTGCGATTGGACCCCAACATGACGGTTGAAGGCGCACTGAGTTACTTCAAAGCCCTGCGCGGCAACGAAGTGGATTGGGGCTTCGTGCGCCAACTTGCCACGCGCCTTGATCTCGATCTTAAGCCTGTTATCAAGAATCTCTCGCATGGCAACAAACAGAAGGTCGGTGTTGTGCAAGCGCTGATGCACCGCCCCCAACTGCTTCTGTTGGATGAGCCGACGCTCGGCCTGGATCCGCTGATGCAGCATGAAGTGCTGCGCCTGATCACCGAGGCAAAGGCGAATGGCGCCACTGTCTTCTTTTCTTCCCACATCATGAGCGAGGTAGAGGCAGTGGCGGAGCGCGTGGCCATCAT
>JAHJUB010000064.1 GCA_018829455.1 Candidatus Omnitrophota bacterium | reverse complement strand
GACAGGCATCTTTACGGATTGGCGCACGGCCTTTATTGTTACATACAAGTCAGCCGGTGAAACCGGATTAAATGAGCCGCCGGAAACGTTGGGACAGGAAAGGTTCAGTTCCAACCCGGCCAAGCCTGTTTCCTCCAGTTCTTTCGCCATACGCGCTAACTCTTTTTTATCTCCGGCGATACTGGCCAGAACCGGAAGGGGCAGGTTTTTAACGTAAGGCGCCACTTCTTTAATGAATGCTTTCAAGCCGGAGTTTTCCAGTCCGATGGAATTAACCAGTCCGGAAGCCGTTTCTGCGGTTCGGGGCGGCGGGTTTCCTTTCCGGGGAAGGAGGGTTATTGTTTTACAGATGAGCCCGCCGAGCCGGGAAAGGTCTATTATCTCTCCCAATTCCTTACCGTATCCTGCGGTCCCGGAAAGAAGAATCAGGGGGTTGCGCAATTTAATACCAGCAAAGTTCAGTTCTGTTTTAAATACGCTGGGCATTTTTTCCCCAAAGAATCTCTTCGGACGGGAAGACCGGTCCGTCAACACAGGCCAGGCAATAGCCGCTTCTGGTTGCTACGGCGCAACCGCGGCAAAGACCGGTTCCGCAGGCCATCATTATTTCCAGGGAAAAATAGGCTGACCACCCGTACTTTTTCGCGATTTTACCTGCGGCCGCCAGCATCGGGTTTGGCCCGCAGGCGTAAAGAATGCCTTTTTTTGATTGTTCTTTAATTTTTTGACTGAGGAGCGAAGTGGCCAGACCCTTGAATCCAAAAGAGCCGTCTTCGGTGGCGCAGTAAATCGGGATATCTAAATCCTGAAAGTCGTGAAGGAAGAAGAGGTCTTCTTTGGTTTTACATCCCAGGATGACGACCGGCTTTTCGCTTTGCGAATCAACAGACAGATCTTTAGCCAGAAACAAAAGACCGGCTGCGCCCAACCCGCCGGCCAGGATAATTTTGGGACCCGGCACAATTGGGTAAGGTTTACCCAGCGGACCCAGGAATGATATCTGGTCGCTGGTCTGCAGGCGGCTGAGGAGAGCGGTTCCCTTTCCTTTTATCTGGTAAAAAACAGTTACTCTGTTTTGGGAAAGACCGGCGATGGAAAAAGGTCTGCGCAGGAGTGGGTCGGTCGTTTTTGACTCAATTTGGATTTGCAGGAATTGACCCGGCCGCGCTTGAAAATGCCTCGGGACTTCTATTACCATGCGGTAGTAGCACGGAGCAGCCGCTTTGCGGTTTTCCCTGACCGTGCCTGTTTCCAGCATCATAGTATTTTTGATACCCGGACCCGGCAATAGATTTCGGAAATTTTAGCCAAGGGCGCAAAGGAAGTACCCGGGTAAAGGACCGAAGCGGAACCGGCCGCGACGCCCATCCGTAATGCCTCGGCCAGATTTTTACCGCGGGAAAGTTCGGCCAGCAGACCGGCCAGGAGAGCGTCACCGGCGCCGATCGTGCTGCGCATTTTAAGCGCGGGCGGCCGGGCCTGAAATGATTCTTTTTCGGTCACGGCCAGAACGCCTTCGGCGCCAAGGGAAACGATGACTGTTTTTACGCCGCCGGCGATAATCTTTTGGGCTGACCGCAGAATTTCCGGTCTCTTTTTGCTAACTCTTCTTCCGGTCAACCGGCTTAATTCAAAGAGGTTTGGTTTTATGATATCGGGAGATGATTTCAGACCTTCAGCCAAAAGTTGGTTGTCGCTATCCAGAATAATAGTTAGCCCTTTTTTTTTAAGGTAGGAAATAAGAGTGGCGTAAAAGCCAGCGGGAACACCAGGTGGCGCGCTTCCGCAAATGGCAAAAAGGGAGCCTTTTGGGTACGGGCCGGAGAGAACGTATTCCTGGAGACGCTTCAGGTCTTTTCGGTTAATTTCAGGGCCGGATTCGTTGAACCGGTAAATCCGGCCCGTTTTTCTTTCCAGAATATTGTAAATTGCCCGGCTTTCGCCGTTGATTTCAAGAAAACGGTATTTAATTTTTTTTTCCTTCAGGCGATTTTTAATCCATTGTCCGTTCTCACCGGCAATGAAGCCTAAAGCCGTTCCTTTAATTCCGAAATCGTTTAGAACGCATGCGACGTTGATGCCTTTACCACCCACATCTTTTCGGATTGCGAGCAGCCGATTGATGTCTTCCGGAACAATTTCGGAAACTTCCAGGTAGAAATCAACGCTTGGGTTAGCCGTAAGCGTGTAAATATTCATGGGGTTTCTTCGCAACCCCTTAAATTAAGGGATTGTTACGGGCGAGTTTTTGTTTTACGAATTCTTTTCAAACGGCGTTGACGACTCGCCGGTTCGAAAAATTCGCGGCCCTTAATTTCCTGGAGAATTTTTTCCCGTTCTACCTCACGTTTGAAACGCTTGAATATTTTCTCAAAATCTTCGCCAGGTCTGCTTCTTCGTTTCACTTCTCCAGCCACGATGTTCACCCCCTTCGATTAAGACGTTCTTAGATTTTGTCAATCTCATAAATTTCTTCTTTACAGTTGTGGCATGCTTTTTCCCCGACGGTATAACCATCAACGAAAAAACAACGCCGGCAACGAATGTTCATTCGAAACTCATGGGGAACAATTATCGGTTTTTTTATTTCTTTAATTTCCTTGACTTTTTTCACTTCTTTTGCTTTAACGATGACCTTTTTGGCGATAGCCGGTTTTTTCCCCTTACCAGATTTCTGGGCCATGAACCCCCTTTTTTTGTTGATTTCAGGATTGAATCCCTTAACGAATAATTATATCCCAATTTGCATCAGAAAGTCAAATTTGACCATTCAAGCGGCCTTGCGGTAAAATTCTCTACTATGGATAAGATTTTAAAGGGAGTACTTTGCGCGGGTATTGCGGCTGCGGACGTGGTGGTGAAACCGGTGGCCGGTTTGCCGGAAGAGGGAAAACTACTGTTAGTGGATGAGATTGAACTTCACTGCGGCGGTTGTGCGGTTAATACCGGAATCGGACTGGCCCGGCTTGGGGTTAAGTCCGGAATTTCCGGCCGGGTAGGCCAGGATGGTTTCGGTAATTTTTTAAAGGAGCGCCTGTTCGGAGAAGGGGTTTCTACAACCGGCTTGAAGATGGTTGCCGGCGAGCGAACTTCGGCCACAGCCGTAATGGTTTCACCGACCGGCGAACGTTCTTTCCTCCACTTTCTGGGCGCAAATCGGAATTACAGCGCCGCGGATTTTGACTTTCAATTATTCCGTGATTACCGAATCCTGCATCTGGCCGGAATACTGTTAACTCCTTCTTTTGACGGTGAGCCGGCCGCATCCGTTATGCGTCAGGCAAGGGAGGCCGGACTGGTTACTTCGCTGGATACCGCCTGGGATTCAACCGGCCGGTGGCTGAAAGCGGTTGGCCCCATTCTGCCCTACACCGACCTTTTTCTTCCAAGTATAGAGGAAGCCAGGATGCTTTCCGGATTGAAAAATCCGGAGGAGATCGCTGATTTTTTTCTGAAAACAGGCGTAAAAGTGGTGGCGCTGAAGATGGGTTCTGAAGGTTCATATTTCAAGTCATCGCTCGGGGAAGAGGGTTTTGTGCCGATTTACCCGGTTGAGGTGAAAGATACCACCGGCGCCGGCGATGCTTTTGTCGCCGGTTTTCTGGCCGGGTACCTGCAGGAGTGGCCGTTACGCCGGGTGACCCAGTTGGCCAATGCCGTTGGAGCCCTTGCCGCCAGTAAGATGGGAGCCACGGCCGGCATCCGGTCTCTGGCGGAAACACTCCGCTTTTCCGGTTTGGACAAAAAATGTTAGGTTTACGCCGAACACTATTCCTCCTCCCCATTTTTTGCCTAGTCTGCTGTGCTTTTTTTTTCGGGATTCTCAGCGCCGATTCCCTGCCTGTATTCTGGAAAGCGGATAACTCCGAAGCGGTTCTTGCGTCTGACGGCGCGGTTGCCGAAGTGATTCTTACGGGAAACGTTTCCCTTGTTTCGGGAGACCGGACCATTACGGCCGAGGAAGGGCGCTATTTTCCGGATAGGCAGGAGGCGGTTCTCTCCGGAAAAGTACGGCTTCTGCTGCCGGCCGGAACAGTTGATACGGATAAAGCTTTTTACAACTTTGCGAACGAGTCCGGATTTACCGGCCCGGCCATTTTTGCCAATCCGCCCTGGTTTGGGAAGGCAAAGCGGATTGAAATAGAAAGTTCGGATACGCTCCTGTTGCGGGACGGCTATCTTACCACCTGCGACCTCTCGCCCCCCCATTACCGGGTCACCTTAAAATCCGGTTCCGTCAAGGAAGGCGAATGGATAAAAATCAAGTCGGCAACCTTTGTAGTGGGAAAGGTGCCGGTTTTTCACCTGCCCGGATTTTCCCAGTCACTGGGTCCTTCGGAATTCTTTGCGCTTGTCGTAAATCCGGCCCTGAATTCCATCAACGGGTTTCAGTTTTACACAACTCTGAGACATAACACCCCGCAGGAACAATACAGTCTGGACCTTGATTACCGCGGCGCACAAGGTCTCGGGTTTGGGCCGGGCCTGAAAAGCAGCCGATGGGGGCAAACCGACATCAAAACCTATTTCATCCGGGATTTGAAGCAGGACCGGGACCGTTACCGTCTGGAAATCTGGCACCGTTCCGATTTTCCGAGAGAATCGGGAGAGGATAATTTTCGGCTGCAGATTCATAAGTTTTCCGACGCCGGTTTCTTAAAAGATTATTTCTGGAGGGAATATGCCAAAGACGTGGAGCGAAATAGTTTTCTGCTCTATTCTTTAAACAGGAAAAATTATTACGCCGGTTTTTTGATGGACGGGGAATTGGATAATTACCATAATTTGACTCAAAGACTACCGGAGATGACCTTCTTCGCGCCTTTCCGGAAGGCAGCCGGTTCCTACTGGCAGGAAGAAGCCGCTTTAAGCGTTTTCTCTAAGGAATTTTCCGGTAAAACGGAAGAAACAACCCGTTTCCATTTTACAGAAACCGTATCCCGGTTTTATCCTCTGGCCGGCGGAGTTTTTCGGCCCTTTATCGCCGGAGGTATAACCTATTATGCGCAGGACCAGGCCGGCGAAGAGGAAACCCGTTATTTCTCGGAAGGAGGTTTTGACCTGGGCTGGAAATTGGCCAGAACCTTTAATCAAAAAAATGATTCAAGCCTGGTTCATTACCTGGAACCGCGGATTACCTTTCTGGCCAGGGACGTTTCCCTGGGGCCGGAAAAATTATTTCAGTATGACGACCTCGACCAAATTCAGTCGGACCAACTGCTGAGTTTTCAATTGTTAAACCGCCTTAAATTAAATCAGCCGGAAGGTAGTTTTGAAGGACTGCGTTTTGATTTAAAAGCAGATTATTCTCTGAAGAGAGAGCGTTTTGGGAACCTGCGGAGCCGGCTCGTTT
>JAHJUB010000191.1 GCA_018829455.1 Candidatus Omnitrophota bacterium | reverse complement strand
TTTCTAAATTAAGATCTCCGCAGACAAGGATTGCAATAGTTGCCTTAGTTGCCATTGAGGCATGGGGATGTAGCTCTGGTATTTTTTCAAGAATATTTTTTTCTGTTATTACAACAAAATGCCATGGCTGCTCATTAATTGCTGAGGGAGCACTCATGCCTGCCCCTAGAATCTTGTTTATAGTATCCTTAGATATCTTGCCTTCCTTAAATTTCCTTATGCTTCTTCTTGTGTTTAAAGCTTCAATAGCATCCATATTAACCACCTCTTTTAATTAGAGTTGGTCCTGATTCTATAAATAAGTTTCTTTACTGATCTAATGTAAAGGGTATTATAGTATGATTTAGAAATTATTCAAATATTTTAGTTATCTCATCTTTTTCAGAGAATTTTAAATCCAAAACCTTATTTTTTTCAACAATTTTTAATCCATAATCCTTTTCTTTGACTTCTCCTATTTTTGATGCTTTTATGTTATTCTTTTTATATAAATTTAATATTTTTTCAGCATTTAAAGGGTTAGCTGCTAACAACAAGGTTCCAGAGGTTATTGTATTGAGCAAGTTTAAGTTAAATTCATTACACAAAATTTTAGATTCATCAAGAACAGGTATTTTATCCCTATAGATAAGAGCCCCTTTATTAGATGCCCTCATCATTTCATATATACCTGTTGCTAGGCCTCCCTCAGTGGGGTCATGCATCGCATTAACCTTATATTTGTTTGCAATTAAAGCATCTTTTACAACTGATATGCCTGGATCGTGAATGTAGTTCTTTGCCCTTTCTATAAAGTCCTGAGGAAATGCTCTAGCTATGAGCTCATCATATCTTTCCCTTGCAATTATTGATGTTCCCTCTATCACAATCCCTTTAGTTAAAATGATATAATCACCAACTTTTGCACCAGATGTTGTAACTAACTTCTCCTTTTTTACCTCACCTAACATAGAACCAACTACAATAGGTCTATCTAATCCATAACTAATCTCTGTATGCCCTCCTCCTACAGTTATTTCTAGTTCATTACATGCTGAAGAAATCTGATTAAATATTCTATCAACTAATTTTTCTGTAGTTTTTCTTTCTGGCAAGAGAATAGTTGACTGAAACCATTTTGGCTTTGCTCCTCTTATAGCAATATCATTAGCATTAACATTTACTGCATAAAATCCAATTTCATCTGTTGCAAGAGTTACTGGATCTGTTTTTGCTACAAGATAGCGGTCTTCAAAATCAATTACAACAGCATCCTCTCCTATTTTTGGACCAACAACTAATCTGGAATCATTCCTAGAAGGGTATTTATTCAATAGTTTCTCAAGTAGTTCGAACTTTAATTTTCCTAAGGGCAGATATTTCATTAAATGAATTATAATCCTGAAGGTTATAAATCTTTCTATCTATACTACTTTTAAGTTATGAAAAAGTAAGATTTAAATATGATTTATCTTTTTAGGTTAATATGATATTCCATTCAGTTTATTCATCTCTAGGTATTGAAAGGCTTTTATCTAAAATAGTTAATAATAGAAAAAGGAGTAGTGCTGATTTATCAAAAACTAAAATAATAGATAAAAAAATCTTAAGGATTAAATGCCCTGAGAGTTATAAGGTAAAATACAGGGGCAATTTTGATATCGATGAGTCCATTCTCAATGTTATAGATTACAGCCAAGTATATGAAAAGATAAATGCTGAAAAGAATATTGCTTTTCTTGTGATAGATATGCAAAAAGATTTCTTAAAAAAAATAGATCCTGAAGATAGAAAAAAGATAGTTAAATATCAGTGCATGATGCTGGAATATTGTGCACAAAAGAATATCCCTGCCATGGTTGTTAAGCCTAATAACTATGGAAATACTATTAAAGAAATATCAGACATGATTAATAAGGTTCCAAATAGTGATACAATTGAAAAATATGGACATAGTGCTTTTGATGGTACAGATTTACATTCTAAACTACAAGATAAGAATATAAAAAAGCTTTATCTTATGGGAATAAATTCAATGAGATGTGTTCGTGAAACTGCAGAAGATGCTATAAAAAAAGGTTATGACATAGCAACATCTGACAAATGGATAGCCCAGCCAAGGAAATTGGAAGATGAAGACGGGGGAATATGGTTTTCACTTAATGGAGAAGAGTTCTACACAAAAAGAAAGGCCTCTGAGATAATGAATGATAACAAGGATTATTTGATGAAACTAAGTATTAAGAGAATGTTTGGGCCATTGGACACTAGACATTCCTGAATCAAGCTTATAAATCAGTAATTCTTAGATTTGTTTATGAATAGTCTCAATCAAGAATTCCAGAATTCTAAAATATGCCTTCTTTTATCAGGTCTGGAATAA
>JAHJUB010000063.1 GCA_018829455.1 Candidatus Omnitrophota bacterium | reverse complement strand
CACTGCTGCCAGAAATGTTTCAACATCTGGAATCTCAAGTCTCTTCATCGGAACAGCCCTCCTTTTTACGACTGTTCCGATTATAACATAAACTCTATATTATGCGCAAGTATTTAATGCGTTACATATAGTAGGACAGGCGTCCCGCCTGTCACTGAAGTTGAGAGGAAAACAATGAACCCGAATAAACGGGAAAAACTCTACCTGCCTCTGCTCGTCCTGACCGGAATTTTACTTTTTATCGGACTGGTCTTAATCTTCAGCGCCAGCCGGGTTATCAGCCAGAGTTTGAGCGCGCTCTTCGGCCGGCAGATTATCTGGGCGGCAGTCGGATTTGCCGCACTTGCCTGGCTGGCGCGGATTAACTTCCATTTATGGACCCGCAACGCCGGATTTTTGTATTTTATCATGCTGCTCATTCTGGCCCTGGTCCTGGTCTTCGGACACGGCCGCGCGGAAACCCAGCGGTGGTTTAAACTGGGCGCTTTATACCTTCAGCCGTCGGAACCGGCTAAAATCCTCTTCATTTTTGTGCTCGCAAATTACATCGCTCGTCATAAAGAGACTATTTTGTATTTTTCAACCGTCTTCATTGCCGCTCTCTTCATTCTGCTGCCGCCGCTGTTTCTGATCCTGATGCAGCCCAACCTGGGAACCGCATTTATTTTAATCCCAATATTTTTTGCAATGTTCTATATCGCCGGCGCACCAAAAAAAAATCTTTTCGCGCTTTCAGGCATGGGCCTGGCTTCCCTGCCGGTCCTCTGGTTCTTTCTGAAAACTTATCAAAAACAGCGGATTATGGTCTTCCTGAACCCGGGGACAGACCCGCTGGGCGCCGGGTATAATCTGCTTCAATCCAAGATTGCCATCGGTTCCGGCGGCTTCTTCGGCAAAGGTTTTCTCCGGGGAACCCAGACCCATCTGGCCTTTTTGCCGGAGCACCACACCGATTTTATCTTCTCCGTTCTGGCTGAAGAATGGGGTTTTCTGGGCAGCGCGATCCTCCTGTTTATTTATCTTGTTTTTCTGATGGAAATACTTAAAATCGCTTCTTGCACTCGGGACCGCGCCGGAACTATGATTGCGGTCGGCTGCGGCGCGATGTTCGCTACCCAGGTATTCGTGAACATCGCTATGACCATGGGCTTCTGGCCGGTGGTCGGAATCCCCCTGCCCTTCCTCAGTTACGGCGGTTCCTCGCTGATAACCTCCCTGGCCGCAGTGGGAATTATTTTGAATATCAAAAACCGGGAAACATTTATCTAAAACAGGATGGATGACCAATTCCTGAACCTGGTAAAAAGCCCGGCCCGCTACATTGGTCACGAAGTTAACCGCACGGTTAAGGATTGGAGTGCGGCCCGGGTAAAAATCTGCCTCTGTTTCCCGGAGATTTACGAACTGGGAATGTCCAACCTGGGACTGCGCCTTCTTTATGGAATTGTGAATTCCCAGCCGGATTACCTGGCGGAACGGGTGTTTGCGCCGGACCTTGACCTGGAAGAACTATTACGCCAAAAAGGAATTCCCATCACCAGTCTGGAATCAGACAGACCTCTCTCGGAATTTGACATAATCGGGGTTACGCTGGCCAGCGAACTCTCATACAGCAACTTCCTCACCATCCTCTCCTTGAGCGGCCTCCCCTTAAAAATAGAAGATCGCCGCGAAGATGACCCGATTGTCCTGGCCGGCGGAACCGGCGCCTTTACACCGGAACCGATGGCTGATTTCGTAGACGCTTTTCTGGTTGGCGAGGGCGAAGAAGCAATCCTTTCCATCCTGAAGGTTCTGGAGGAGAGCCGGTCCGCAAAACGCCGGGAAAAACTCTTAAATTTAAGCCGGCTGCCCGGTATTTATGTGCCGTCCCTATACCAACCCCAGTATGCCCCATCCGGCGCTTACCAGGGCCTCCTGTCTCAGGGAAAAATTCCTCACTCCGAAATTAAAAAAACAGTAGTTGGAGATTTTGAAAACGCATTCTTTCCGGAAAAATGGCTGGTCCCTTACCTGGCGGTAGTCCACGACCGAATCGGAATTGAAATTATGCGCGGCTGTCCCAACCGGTGTCAATTCTGCCAAGCCAGAGTACTTTACGGCCCGTGCCGCACGCGCTCTCCCCAAAAAATTCTGGAAATAGCCGAAAAAGCAGTGGCGCAAACCGGTTACGATGAAATCTCTCTGCTCTCTCTCTCCACCGGCGATTATCCGCGCCTGATTGAACTCCGCAGCCTTCTGGAACCGTTATGCCGGGATAAAAAAGTAAAAGTCTCTTTTCCGTCACTGAGAGCCGATACGCTGCTGCTCTCAACGGCCCAGGCGGAAAAGGGTCGGAAACATTCCAGTCTAACTTTCGCCCCGGAAAGTTCGGAAAGACTGCGCCGGCAATTAAAGAAGGGTCTCACCGACGCTGACCTGGTAAGCCAGGCCTCCCAGGCAAAAAGGGCCGGGTGGCAGCATCTAAAACTCTACTTTATGCTCGGCCTGCCGGAAGAAACAGAAGCGGACTTAAAAGAAATCGTCAGATTGATTACCGAATTGAGTCGAATCCTTCGTCTTAACTTATCCTTCAATACCTTTATCCCGAAACCGCACACGCCGCTGGAAAGAGCGGGAATGGCAACCGAGGCTGAAATCAAAGAAAAAACGGATTTTCTCCGGGGGCAGTTAAGGAATAACCGTTATCTTTCCCTGCGTTTTCACTCCTATCAACAGAGCTTTTTGGAAGGAATCCTCTCCCGAGCCGACCGGAGAATGGGCAGAGCAATCCTCGGCGCCTGGCAAAAGGGCAGCCGGTTTGACGGATGGAATGACCATTTCCGCTTTGATTTCTGGGCGGAAGCGCTGGCCGAAGCGGAGATAGACTGCCGTTCCATTCTGGAAGCACAACCAAAAGAAGCGATTTTACCCTGGAGCCACATAGTGATATAATAAGAATTACTTTAAATTAGGACGCAGATATACGCAGAAACCACCGGATAAAGATTTAAAGATAATTTTAAGGTACTTCTTTAAAACAATTCATTGAATTAATTTTGGTGATTGTAAAAGTTTTGGCACCAGTTTATAATGGTGTCAATGAACCTAAACAGCTTTCAAACCCTTGTCAGCACTGAAAATCGGGCCCGGCTCTTTTTCAAGAAAGCGTGTTGGAAAAATGGCCCTGT
>JAHJUB010000235.1 GCA_018829455.1 Candidatus Omnitrophota bacterium | reverse complement strand
TGAAAGACATCCGTGGGGGGAGAGCTATCCGGCGACGCAGCAGGGATTGGATCAGGTCCTTGCGGATATTGACGTTTTTGAGGCAACTGGCGATGCACCCCGAGGCACTCATGTAGCTCCTGGCGCTGATCGGTATCAGATCAACTATAGTGACATAACCGTGAATCTGTACAACATGGGCAGCCAGCACGTTCTGGATGTCCGTTTCCCGATGATTTCAGAATCCGACACTCATCATGACATGGGGAGTCAGGCTTACTGGACCAACCATCCCGAGTGCGTCACACGAACGTGGATCGAAGAGATAGCGAATCCGCCGGTAGAGGGAGTACAGCGTTGGTACCACATTGAGTTCGACTTGACGAGTCTCTTGGATAGCGACCCGATTCCTTACCTGCACTCGCCCTTCGGCTTTCATCCAGCCAGTGTCGCCAAGCCGGGCTACCTGGACAATGGATACGTGGACGCCGCCAATATCGGTGTCAAGTGGACCCGTGAGGGCGTGTATGCCTTTTGGTTCATCGTCCAGTCCGATCTCGAGCAGCCGGCATACGACTTCACTCTCTACGACCAACAATGGGGGGACATCCCGACGGATATGTGCATCCTGGCTAACATCGCTCCCCAGGGAGGGAGGATTGACGAGGGCCGCTGTCTGCCAGGTTCCTGGCTGCCCGTCGACGAGGCCAAGTACACCGCTTTCGTCACCGCAACGGTCGAGCGCTACGACGGCGATGGAATAGATGACATGCCCGACTTGGTCAACCCGATCAAGTACTGGCAGGTGGGCAACGAGCCGAACGACCAGAGACAGTCAGACTTCGCCGACTTGCAGCGCATCACCTACCAGGCCATCAAGCAGGCCTGTCCTGAGTGCACAGTCTTGATCGGGGGCGTGCCAGGGTTCCCGGCGGGCTACGCAGCGAGTTTCGACGCTGAGTATGCTCCCATTCTTGCGGAACTCGGGGGCCAGTACGTGGACGTGTTCGACTTCCATTGGTACGGCACCGCCAGCGGAGAATACCGCCTTCGGGATACGGCCAGTGGTCAAGATGTTCTGAGTTACATCCTTGCCACGTTGAGCAGCAATGGTTTCCCGGCTGACCTGCCCATTTGGATTACCGAGATGGGATCCTACTCCGGAGATCCCGAACGTTCGCCGTTTCAGACCGAGCGGCAGCAAGCTGGCGACTACTTCAAGCGGTTCATCTATCCTCTTTCGAGGGGTGTGGAGAAGATCTTTCCGGCTTTTGGGCTGATGGAGGGGTTCAAACATGACAACGGCTACTTTGACCATACAGGCCTGATCTACGATGGGTCACCGGACGTGGACGACCTTGGTCTGGGCGTCAAGAAGCTCGCGTACTACACCTACAAGAAGATGACCGAGAAGCTGGAAGGAGCTGATTGGTCTACTCTCACCACTCTGCACAATGGTAGCGAGGACGATCATCTTTATCTCTTCCGGATTGAGAAGGATGGCCGGCCCATCAACATTGCGTGGTGGGATTATTTCGACGAGCCGAGCTATACCGTCGGGGACACGAGGGCCATCACGCTGACCGATCTCACCAGTACGGCTGTGACCGTCACCACCGTCGTGCCTTTCGCTGACACTGGCCAGGATGTGACCGACTATGGTACGGCCTTCGCCGCTACCACCTACTCTGTCTCTGAAGGGGTAGTTACGATCCTCCTGGGTGAGAATCCGGTGTTGGTGGAGGAAGGCGATGGGGTTCTTCATTTCGTCCACCTGCCGAGTATCTTGAAGTGAAGCAAATGGTTGATACCAGGAATCGCGCCGGGATATGAGTAGGGGGAGGAGAACTGGCGAGTTGACAATCTAGTGTCGTACATGCTAGTCTTGCCTGACCGGCGGGGATGAAAACAGACTAGCAGGAAGATGCTAGGATGTTCATGCGATGCGTTCTGGTCGGGCGGAAAACGAGGTGGAAGATGCTCCGCTGCTTACTGGTTCGGTGCCGGGCCTGGAGGTGGTGGCGAGCACTGACGTGAACGGCGACCGACCTACCGTGCTGGTGATCAACAAAGAGGAGGAAGGGACTCTGGTGGAACCATCGGCAAGCGAAGTGCTGCTAGAATAGCCTCGTGAACTGATAGTGGGCAATCGCGAGGACTTCCCTGAGGGTGTAGTAGTAGCGCAAACGGGGAATCGTATACGTGGGGCTATCCAGTGCAGGTGAACCCCAGGCACGGATGCCTTCATCTCGTGCCATCATCAGAGCGCGGTATATGTGGAAAGGGTCGCTGACGATTATGGCCGTGTTCCAGTCGTGTTCTTGCATTGTGGAGCCTGCACGCTGGATGCTCTCGATGGTTGAGCGAGACTCAGTATCTAGG
>JAHJUB010000221.1 GCA_018829455.1 Candidatus Omnitrophota bacterium | reverse complement strand
GTGTTCGACGAGCTTGCGCTCCAGCAACGCCAGGCTCGCTGTGCGCTGGCCGCCGCCTATGATCTCTCCGAATCCCTCCGGTGCTAGCAAATCCACCGAGAGACTCGTCTCAGGACGCTCCGGGTCTTCTTCCATGTAGAAAGCCTTGCATTGTGTGGGGTAGTGGTGTACGAAGACCGGCTTGTCGAAGGCCTTGGCGATGGCTGTCTCGTGAGGAGCCCCGAAGTCCTCGCCCCACTCGATGGATTCACCGGCGGCGCGGACGATTTCCAGGGCCTCGTCGTAGGAAATGCGCGGGAAGGGCGCGACTATCTTTTCCAATAGTGTGGTGTCTCGCTCCAGCATCTCCAGTTCCTGAGCACGTTCGCTCAGGACCGTGCGCATGATGTGAGTCACCAGATCCTCTTCCACGCGCATACACTCGTCCAGATCAGCGAAAGCCATCTCGGGCTCAACCATCCAGAACTCAGTGAGATGGCGGCGGGTCTTGGATTTCTCGGCGCGGAAGGTGGGGCCGAAGCAGTAGACCTTCCCGAAGGCCATGATGTTGGCTTCATTGTAGAGCTGGCCGCTCTGCGTGAGGTATGCGCTCTCCCCAAAGTAGTCGGTCTCGAAGAGTGTCGAGGTGCCCTCGCAGGCGGCGGGGGTCAGGATGGGGGTGTCAACCAGAAGGAAGCCGTTGTCGTCTAGCCAGCTCCTGATTGCGCGGATTATGGTTGCACGCACGCGCATGATGGTCCATTGCCTGCTGGATCGCAGCCAAAGATGGCGGTGGTTCATCAGGAAGTCGACGCCGTGTTCCTTGGGTGAAATGGGAAAGTCCTGGGCTATCTGCAGCACGGAGAAGTCCGTCACAGAGAGCTCGTAGCCCCCTGGAGCGCGCTTCTCTTCCCGCACTGTCCCGGTGACGTAGATGGATGATTCCTGGGTCACGGTTGTGGCGGCCTCGAAGGCTTCTGGCGTAACGTCCCTCTTGAAGACCACGCACTGCATGCTGCCGGTACCGTCACGAACCAGGAGAAATTGGAGCTTTCCCTTGTCGGTTTTGTTGTAGAGCCAACCGCGAATGGTGACTTCTTCTCCGGTGTGCTGCGCTACATCCTGAATGCGGGCGTATGTGGCCACGGTGACACCTCCCTGCTTTGATTGATCGGATTCTACATGGAATTGGGGGGAGAGTCAAGCGGGGGGCAAGCGGTCAGCTTTCAGCAATCAGCCATCCTTGGCTTGGCCCCCAGGCTACTGCGGTTCCAACTATGTACCACCATTGATTCTGCAAGTCATCCTTGGCCTGATCTAAAATGCTGTCATCCTTGTCATCCATGGCATCCTTCGTAGCACTAACACCTCGGCATCATCGTAGCGCCGCCTCGTGCTCTCTTACTGACAAACTTTGCGTGCACCCCGAACAGCAGTCAGCTTTCAGCAATCAACCATCAGCGTACGACACCGTGCCAGTAGTTGCACGCCACGAGTTGTAGGGGCGAACCGGTGTGTTCGCCCGTGAGAGGGAGCAAGGTCGTGCCGATGCCCCGCTCGGTCGGGAGACCTTCGCTAACACTGCTAACTCAGCGATCTCGGCGGTCTCCGCGGTGATTAGCGCCAGGGGAGCAGACTGAGCAGCTTGCGGCGGAATTTTCCCAGGGGGAGGGCTCTTCTGGCGAGTTCCATGTCGTCCGTTTCAAAGGTGCCGAGCAATACCAAGGCCAGGATGTAGATGGTCAGGCCACATACTGGTGCCAGAATGAGACCTATAGGCTGGCGCAGGGCCAGAGTCACTATGCCCATGAGGGCTGCTGACGCTGCCGGTCGCCAGGTGAGCTCGAACCAGGGGAGGGGGGCCAGGTGCCTGCGAACGCCGTAGTAGAAGGGTATGAGCAGAGCCAGCTCGGACACCACGGCGATAACAGCCGCTGCCTGGTAGCCATAGATCGGGATGAAGATCCGGTTTGCGACCACGTTGAATCCGAGTCCAATGGCGAAGGCGCGGGTCAGGAAGCGCTGCTGATCCAGGGCGATGAGTACATATTGAGTCACGCTGTTGATGAAACCGAAGGGCATGTACCAGATCAGTATTTGGAGGGTGATCATGGAGTGGGGCAGATACTCGCTGCCTCCCAATATGATAATCAGGTATCTTGCGGTCAG
>JAHJUB010000062.1 GCA_018829455.1 Candidatus Omnitrophota bacterium | reverse complement strand
TGGGAGATAAAAAGGGTAAAGTTGGCGTCGGATTGGCTAAGGCGAAGGAAGTTTCTCTGGCGATCGATAAAGCCAGACGGTTGGCTCTGCGGCACATGGCGGTTGTTGCTATGGACGGAAACACCATACCTTATGAAATGCTGGTAAAATTTAAAGCCGTAAGGATTCTTTTGAGGCCGGCCAGACGCGGCCGGGGAATCGTAGCGGGCCAGACTCTGCGGGCCATTGCGGAAGCGGCCGGCATTAAGGACCTGGTAACAAAAATCATCGGAAGCACCAATCCGGTTAATGTGGCCAAAGCAGCCATGAAGGGGTTAACCGGTTATCTGCCATGAAATTAAATGAAATCGGAAGACCAAAGGGAAGCAACCGGCCGGTAAAAAGACGGGGCCGGGGCGGCGCCAGCGGACACGGCGGCACGTCAACCCGTGGGCATAAAGGGCAAAAATCACGCACCGGCGGCGGCGTAAGGCCTGGTTTTGAAGGCGGGCAGATGCCCTTAATTCGCCGGATTCCTAAACTCGGTTTTACTTCGCGGCGAAAAGAACGGTACCAAATTATAAACCTGGACGCTCTTTCCCGGTTTCCGGAAAATACCCTGGTGAACCACGAAGTCCTTTTTTCAGCCGGTCTGATTAAAAAAAGGTTACCGGTCAAAATGCTGGGCTGCGGTGACCTGAAAGTTTCCCTGAAGGTGGAGGCCGGGTTCTTCAGCAAACAGGCCGAAAAAAAGATAACCGCGGCCAAGGGCCAGGCAATCGTTATTACCGACGCAGGCCCCAAAACCCGGCAAAGAAAAACAAAAGGAACGCAATAATTTATTATGGCAAATTTGTCCCCGTTTCGTGACAGTTTGAAGATTCCAGACCTTCGGAATAAAATTCTGATTGCGCTGGGACTGTTGTGTGTTTACCGATTTGGCTGTTACATACCGGTTCCCGGTATTGATGGCCAGGCCCTCTCTCAATTTTTCAGTCAGGCACAAGGAACTCTTTTTGGCGTGGCCGACCTTTTTACCGGGGGCGCGCTCTCCCAGGCGACCATCTTTGCCCTGGGTATCATGCCCTACATTTCCGTTTCCATCGTCCTGGAACTTTTGACTACGATGGTGCCGGCTCTGGAGCAGATGGTCAAGAGCGGCGCGGAAGGACGGCGCCGGCTCACCCAGCTGACCCGTCAATTAACGGTGGTTTTATGCCTTTTTCAGGGTATGATGGTCAGTCTCTGGTTAGAAAACCCGGCCAGTTTCGACGGGGTTAAGATGGTGGCCGATCCCGGCTGGTCGTTCCGCATTATTTCCACCCTTACTCTGACCGCCGGCACAATCTTTTTAATGTGGCTGGGGGAACAGATTACGGAAAAAGGCATCGGTAACGGAATTTCCCTGATTATCAGTCTTGGTATCATCTCCCGTTATCCGACTGCGGTTAAACAGGTAATTGAGTTAACGCAACAGGGAAGGCTTTCCGGTTTAAGTATTGTTTTGATGCTTATTTTGATTGTAGTGGTGGTCGGCGCCACCATTCTTCTGCTGGAGGGAGAACGCCGTGTTCCGGTCCAGTATGCCCGCAGGGTTGTAGGTCGGAAGCAGTACGGCGGACAAAACACTTATCTTCCGGTCAAGATTAACCAGGGCGGTGTCATCCCGCTCATTTTTGCAGTATCCATCCTGATGTTTCCGGCCACCATTCTGCGTTTTTACAAGGGCGCTTTTGCCGTCAAACTTACCGGCCTGCTGGACCAGGGTGGATTATTGTATAATTTTCTTTTCGCGGCCCTGACGATTTTCTTCTGTTATTTCTACGCCGCGGTAAGTTTTAAACCGGAAAAGGTCGCCGACGACCTTCGTAAATACGGCGGTTTTGTCGCCGGTATCAGACCCGGCCGCGCCACCAGTGAATACCTGGAAAAGATCTTGCTGTTCGTTACCCTGCCCGGCGCGGTTTTTCTGGTTACAATCGCCCTTTTTCCCCAACTGATTACGCTCGTCTTCAAAATTCCGTATCTGGTTAGCAGTCTTTTCGGCGGAATCGGTCTGCTGATTACAGTGGCGGTGTTGATTGAGACGATGCGTCAGATTGAGGCGCATCTTTTAATGCGCCACTACGAGGGATTCTTGAAGAAGGCCCGCATCCGGTAAACAAGAAATAACGTAGGGGCGCCATTCATGGCGCCCGCGGGCTTGATGAATCAAGCCCCTACAATAAAAGGGAGTGTTCTGAAAAATAGAGTGGTGGTTTTTTTTGGTCCGCCCGGCGTGGGTAAAGGCACCATCGCAACCCGGTTGGCGAAGGAGTTCGGATGCCGGACGATTTCTTCCGGCGACCTCCTGAGAGAGAACGTGAAAGGCGGAACGGACCTGGGTAGCCAGGCGAAAGAGTTCATGGATTCAGGCGCCCTGGTTCCCGACCGGTTAGTTGCCGAAATGGTAATGGCCGGGCTGGAGAAGACGGACGGTTGCGTTTTTCTGGACGGTTTTCCGCGTACCATTGTTCAGGCGCAAAGATTGGCCGCGTACCTGACAGAAAGAAACTGGGAACTTCTGGTAATTGACCTGGAAGCGGATGACCGGTTTCTGATGGCGCGTCTTGCTAACCGGATTATCTGCCGGGATTGCGGAGCCATCTACCATCGGATTAATCTGACGCCGAAAAAAGAAGGTGTTTGCGATGTTTGCGGCGGGAATCTTTACCGGCGGGCGGATGACCACCCGGATGTTGTCGCTACGAGACTTTCGGTTTATCATCAGCAATCGGCTCCGCTGCGGGACTATTATCAAAAACTGGGTTTGATGGCGACGTTGCGCGGAGATACTCTTCTGGATGAAACGCTTGCCGCCGTGCGCAAAGTTTTGGTAGCCGTAGATTTTAGCCTGCGTTAATATATATAACGCATTAAATACTTGCG
>JAHJUB010000234.1 GCA_018829455.1 Candidatus Omnitrophota bacterium | reverse complement strand
TTCAAGGATGTGCTGCTGTTTCATCCATTGCCGCTGGGGCTTGCCGTAATTTGCCCGAAACCACTTGTTGGCGACGATATACGAAAAAAATCCGCCTTGCCTCAAAAGCGAAACGCCTTTTTCGATAAAATAAACATATAGATCGGCGACGCCGTTATAAACGGAAAACCTTTTTTCAAAATAGGGTTTGAAATACGACAAGCCCTCCTGACGGACATACGGCGGATTTCCGATCACCGCGTCAAACCCGCCATCTTTCATGATTTCCGAAAATTCCGCATTCCAGTCAAAGACATTGACGCGATAGATTTCTTCTCCGTCAAGAAGACTCATCTGTTGATGGCTATAGAAATCAGGCCCGATCAGGGAATTCCCGCATTTGATGTTGTTCGACAGGTCAGGCAGAACCCGCTCCTGAAACAGGAGCATCTGATTGCCGATGCTCTGTTCGTCCTCCCCTTCAAGAACCTTGAGCAGGAGGGACAGCTTTGTCACTTCCACCGCCTGATGATCGATGTCCACGCCGTATATGTTGTTCAACAGAATCCGCTTGCGCTCGTCGGTGGTCAAGCGCCATTCCCCTTTCTGGGATTGGTAAACGCGGGGGGTTTTGCCTTTTGACCAGTTTTCCGGGCCGTCATTGATGTATTCATCCCGGTGCCAGTCCAGCAAAAACTGATACGCGCCGATCAGAAACGAGCCCGAACCGCAGGCCGGGTCCAGGATTTTTAGATGGCTCACGCCGCCCCTGGGGCCGGGCTTTTTGCCTTCCACCAGCTTGCCTATGGTGTTTTTAACGATATAATCCACGATGTATACCGGCGTGTAATAAACCCCTCCGGCTTTCCGGACTTCCGGTTTTTCCTCGATTTTGGCCTGATGACCGGCGGTGAGGCGGATAACCTTTCCCAGAAAGCGTTCATACACTTGGCCGAGGATGTCAGCCGATAGAACGGAAAACTCGTAAGGGCTTTCGGGGTAATACAGATTCTTGAAAATCTCCTTCAAAGGCTTGTCGTCGATTTGCACGTAAGGCGTCAGGTTGTCGCAATTTTCGCGGCCTTTTTCTTTTTTGAAATGAAACAGCCCGGAATTGTATTTCTCGTCCGCTTTATTGAATAGATGGAACAGCCGCTTGTAAACATTCTCCCCGTTCCGTAGCGCCATCAATCCGCCGTAAGGCTCCATGCCACGATCCTCGCAGATACGGAGAAACACGATCCGGTCGATGGTCTGCTGAACAGCGAAATTCAATTCCCGCTGGGAAAGGTCCGGATTGCGCAGGGCGATGTTGCGGGCCAGGAGTCCCCGCCAGTTCTCAATCTCATGCAGGAAAGCGGTGTCAACCTCGGTGGTGCCTTTTTTGCCTTTCTTGGATTCGACGTATTTGTCAAAGGAGCCTTTCAGAATTGCATCCCTGGAAAAGATGCCGGCGATTTCTTCCCACCGGGCCGCATAATCCGTGTATTTGAGATAAAGGATGCGGGAGTGGGAAACCTTGTCGGTTTTTGCCGGCTTCACCCGGCAGTCGTAAACGGCGAGTTCTTCGAAATCCGTCAAAATGCTCAGGGGCAGCTTGGCGCTCCAACCATAGCGGCGCAACTGGTAGGCCGGATGGATGTCTTCCTGGATATTGATGGAAGGTTTCTTCGCTTCCAAAAAAAACTTGCGGGCGCCGCCGACCCGGAAGCAGTAATCCGGCGCCTTGGTAACGCCGCCGACTTTGATGGCGTCTTCATGGATAACGTCCTTGTAGGCTTCGGCATAGCCCTGTTTGTTGGCGACATCCCAGCCTAATTCCTCGAAAAAAGGGTCTATGAATTCACGGCGCACCTGGGTTTCATTGTAAATGCCTTTTTTATACGATTCCAGATTATTATCAAACGTCTCGGTTAATTTTTTGATTCTGTCAGGTACATTCATGTTTCATGACCTACTTTATTGGTGCAACGCAGAATTAACCGGCGCAGTTTTTCGCGTCCGGTTGAATGATAGGTTATGTGTTTGCTTTCTAATCATTTGGCCAGTAATAGAATGTTTTCCCGCAGGGCTTTACGATGCGGCAATTGTCTTCCGGCTGTAATTCGTGCAAGTCGGTTTTCCACGCGCCGGTTATTCCCATCAGGAGAGCATATGCGGAAATAGCGGCATCCCACTCATGGTCATTTGACGTTCTTATGTTTAAGCCTCCAAGCATATTTGATAAAAAACTGTCCATCTCAGCATGAGTCTCACGATAGTTATATTTTTGTTGAGTTAAGGCATAGTAAAGAACCTTAGGGTGAGTCTCAGATAATGTGATGGTGCCAGAACTACTTGCCGCCTCAACTATCACAGACATGCCATTAATGCCCATAGAACCAGACAGCGTATTCGGCGACATTATGCTGTTTCTAACCGCTGGGTATCTTTTTTTTAGCCAGAGATCGGCAGGGCGCCACCCACTACGCCCAGTACACCAGCACGAGAGCGTGTCTACCCCTAAACCAAGAACGTTATTTGTGCTTATTTCATTGATAACTGCCTCTGAATTCGAAAGTATTTTGATTGAAATACTCACTGGTTTACTATCACTAATTCTTAAGAGCGCAAAGCCATTCGCTTCGTTCCCGCCAGGATCATAACCAGCAATTGTTCCATTTGTTCTTTTAATATAGACCTCTTTATACTAATTTACAGGACTTATAATGTATGACAATTATCCAAGGATTTTATCA
>JAHJUB010000061.1 GCA_018829455.1 Candidatus Omnitrophota bacterium | reverse complement strand
TGATTGTTCCGGTGGTGCGTAAGGCGCCCCGGCTTCGGTCTGTTGACGAAAAAGTTAAGAACGTAATGACCCTTCTCCTGCAGGGTCCGGATGAAGCGGAAAAAGCAGCCGGTTACGATTCCGCCTTGCCCCAGGAAGCGCAGCTTCTGAGCGTTTTCATGGAGGAAGACACGGTTTTGTTAAATTTTTCCAAGCAGATTGACGAAGGCGGCGGGACGGAAATGATGCTGGCCCGGCTGCGTCAAATCGTTTATACCGCCACCCAATTTTCCAGGGTGAATAAAGTCAGGTTTTTAATCGACGGACAGCCGATCAAATATTTCAGCAGCGAGGGTCTGACCGAAGTTGAGCGTCCGGTTGGCCGCGCCGATTTGGAGATGGAGGAAAAATGAAGAAGGATATCCACCCCGCCTATTCCCCCAGCAAGGTTATCTGTGCTTGCGGGAATGTGGTGGAAACGGGTTCTACCAAGAAGGAAATGCACGTGGAAATATGCGCCGCCTGCCATCCGTTCTTTACCGGAAAGTCTAAGTTTGTTGATTCGGCCGGCCGGGTAGAGAAGTTCCGACAGCGCTATGGGGTTGCAAAAGAATAATTACATTCTTGACCGAATAAAGAAAGAACTGGCCGAAGCAGAGGAATTGGCCGGGAGCGAAAAAGATTCGGGGATGGCGGAGTTGGCCCGGGAAGAAGTCAGCCGGCTACTGACAGAGGTGAACCGGCTGAAGGGGGAGTCAGCGAAGAAGAGTTTGGACGGCCGGGACGTTCGCAATGCCATCGTTGAGGTTCGGGCCGGGACCGGCGGTGAAGAAGCCGCTCTTTTTGCCCGGGACCTCTTTCGGATGTATGCCCGTTTTGCGGAGCGGAAGGGCCTGAAAACCGAAATTTTTGACAGCAATTTCAGCGAAAAAAGCGGGATACGGTCAATTATTTTCCTGGTCAAAGGAAAGGGCGCTTACGGTTTCTTGAAATATGAAAGCGGCGTGCATCGGGTGCAGCGCATTCCGGAGACGGAATCGCAGGGTCGCATTCATACTTCGGCTGCTACGGTAGCGGTCTTTTCGGAAACCGAAATCAGGGAAGTGAAGATTGACTCCAAAGAGATTAAGATTGACACCTTTTGTTCTTCCGGCGCCGGAGGTCAGTCGGTCAATACAACCTATTCTGCGGTCCGCGTGACTCACCTTCCCACCGGAATCGTGGTCAGTTGCCAGGATGAGCGCAGCCAGTTGCAGAACAAGGAACGCGCCTTAAAGGTGATGGCGGCTCGTTTGGCTGAGCAGCAGGAAAGAGACCAGAACGAAGCGAAAGACGCAGAACGAAGGGCAAAGATAAAAACCGGCGACCGCAGCGAAAAGATTAGAACCTACAACTTTCCCCAGAATCGCCTGACCGACCACCGTATCGGTTTTACCAGCCGCAACCTTAAGGAGATTCTGGATGGAGGTTTGGAGCCGGTCATTGAAGCGTTAAAAGCAACGGACAGTGAGTAGTTGCCAAGCTTGCTTGGCGCGGTTAATGTATAACGGGGGTAAAACATGGAAGAGACCAGCAGCGGATTGAAGGAAAATATGGCCGGATTGCTTTGTTATGCGTTGGGGATAATCACCGGCCTCTTCTTTTTTCTAACGGAAAAGAAGAATAAGTTTGTTCGTTTTCACAGCCTGCAGGCAATTTTCTTTTCGGTGGCCTGGCTCATTTTGCAGGCAGCGATTGGCGTTGTTTTTTCTTTTGTGCCGTGTCTGTTTAAATTCCTTCTTCCTCTGATTAATTTGGTGGGAGTCATCTTTTGGGTTGTCCTGATGGTAAAAGCGTACCGGGGTGAATATTTTCTTTTGCCGGTGCTCGGTAAAATGGCCCTGGATAATTCGGAAATAAAGCAGTAGGACAGGCGTCCGCCTACGCCAAGGTTTACCTGCCGAAACTCCGCCTGCGCTAAAGCTACGGCGGATAAATTTAGCGTAGGCAGGCTACGGCGGACAAGTCTCGCCTGTCATTGGAGGATAAGCGATGGAAGAAATTAAATATGCAGGTTTAAGGAAGGTTTCGGACGCTTTGCGTACGCTCGCCTGGGTGGTGCTTGTTCTTTGCGGTGTCGGTCTTTTGGTGGGGCTGGGCTTGATCGTGCGTAAGCCGGAGGCCAGCGGTATTGTATGCCTGGCTTCTCTGATTTACGGTGTTTTCGGCTTTCTTTATCTTTACGGTATGAGCCAGTTAATCCTGGTGGCGTTGGATATTGAAGCCAACACGCGTGTCACTGCCTCAAAACAACAGTAGTGGTTCTATCCGCGATTCTAAAAGAAGGCAGCGCATACCTTAAAGAAAAAAAGGTTGAAGAGCCGCGTCTTTGCGCTGAAATTATCCTGGCCCATCTGTTGAATCTGCGCCGGATAGACCTGTATCTTTACCCGGAGAAAGAGGTTGCGGAACGGGAAAGGGTTTTGTTTAAGCGTCTTCTGACCCGGCGCGGGCAGGGGGAGCCGCTTCAATACCTGACCGGGGAAGTTACTTTCTGTGGATTGATTTTCCGGGTAAGGCGGGGGGTTTTCATCCCCCGCCCAGAAACGGAATTGTTGGTGCAGGCGGCCGTAGATAAGATTTCCGGCTTACCGGGTAAAAAGCGGATTTTGGAGGTCGGGACCGGATGCGGAGCAATTGGTCTGGCTCTGGCAAATAGGCAATTTTATTGTTTAGCAACCCCTATATCCGATGCCGAAATTCTTTTGATAGACAAAAGTTTGCCGGCGGTGAGAACGGCCCGGGAAAACAGGCGCCGGTTGCGAATTATAAGCAACCGGGTCAGGATACAGCAGGAAGATTTTAGCGCTTTTGCGGGCCGAACCGGGAAAAAGTTTGAAGTGATTGTTTCCAACCCTCCTTATGTTCCGCTGACGGAAAGAAGAAATCTGTCAAAAGAGGTAAGGCGGGAACCGGAAAAGGCGCTTTTCGGCGGACCGGACGGTCTGAATTTCATTCGTATTCTGATAACTGAAAGCCGCAGGATTCTGGCGGCCGGCGGTTACTTGATATTTGAAATTGGTTATGGCCAGGCAGAAAGAATTATTTCTCTGCTGGAAAAAGCCGGTTTCAAATTGGATAAAGTAATCAAGGACCTGGCCGGCATTGACCGGGTAGTTGTTTGTCAAAAACATGGAAGCGCTTAAAATTTCCGGCGGGCAACGGCTTAAGGGCAGCATTTCGGCGAGCGGCTCCAAGAACGCCAGTCTTCCTATTCTGGCCGCAACCCTGCTGACCGGAGGCAAGAGCCGGATATACGGAGTTCCGCGCCTAAGGGACATCCGGATGATGCTTAAGATTCTCACCGCGCTCGGCGCGCAGGTACAGTGGGAGGATGACTGCATTACCGTGGATTCGTCGGGTATTGTCAGTTGCACCGCGCCCTACGAATTAGTTAAAGAGATGCGCGCTTCAATCTGTCTGCTGGGTCCGCTGTTGGCTTGTTTTGGGAAGGCGCGTATTTCTCTGCCGGGCGGGTGCGTTATCGGCGACCGGCCGGTGGATATTCATCTTAAGGGTCTGGAGAAGTTAGGCGTAGATTTTAAACTGGTTGAAGGTTATATTGAAGGAGAGACCAAGAGGTTGGCCGGGGCCTCAATTTTTCTGGGCGGTAATTTCGGTTCCAGCGTTCTGGCAACGGCTAACCTGCTGATGGCCGCTTGTTTCGCGAGCGGGGAGACGATCATTGAATTCGCCGCCTGCGAGCCGGAAATAGTTGACCTGGCTAATTTCTTGAACAAGATGGGCGCTAAAATTTCCGGCGCCGGAAGTCACCTGATTCGGATAAAAGGGGTTAAAAAACTGAAACCAGCCGATTACCGCGTCATTCCCGACCGGATTGAAGCCGGAACCCATCTTCTGGCCGGTGCGATTACCGCCGGCGATGTTGAGGTCCGCAACTGCGTGCCGGAGCATCTTTTTGCGCTTCTGGAAAAATTAGTTGAGGCCGGCGCGGAAATCAAAAAAGGGAAAAACAAGGTTTCAATCAAATCCGGAGGAAAACTCAAAGGTGTTGATATCGTGACCCTTCCCTACCCTGGATTTCCGACCGACCTGCAGGCGCAGTTTATGTCTTTGATGTGCCTGGCGGAAGGAACCAGCGTAATTACGGAGAAGATTTTTCCGGAAAGGTTTATGCACGCTGCGGAATTGAAGCGTCTGGGAGCTGACATCACGTTGCAAGAGGGAACCGCCATTATCCGGGGCAGGGAGCGATTGGCCGGAACCAGGGTAATGGCCTCTGACTTGCGCGCCAGCGCCGCGCTTGTGCTGGCCGGTCTGGTCGCGGACGGGGAGACGGTTGTGAGCAGAATCTATCACCTGGACCGGGGGTACCAGGACATGGAAGGGAAACTGAACGCAGTCGGCGCGAAAATAACGCGAATAAACGAGTGAAATGTAGGGGTCGGATTTATCCGACCCGCGTAGTGCGACCCTTTCAGGGTCGCTCAATACACGGGAGAAAAAATATGGCCGCAAAAATCAGATTAAGGAGAGTTGGCAAGAGAAATCAGCCCAGTTATCGTATCATTGTGGTTGACAGCCGCAAAGACGGTAGAGGCGATTATCTGGAGTTGTTGGGAAATTACAACAACCGGATGCAGCCCAAGGTCCTGGAAGTAAACGCGGAACGGGCAAAGTACTGGATAGGGGTTGGCGCCCAGCCGTCGGATACGGTCAGAAGCCTTTTTAAACAAAAGGGCATATTGTAGGGGCTCTATAATTTGTAGTTGCCGAGCTTGCTCGGCTCTTTAACAGCGCCAACCAAGGTTGGCAACTACAGCGTAAGTTATTAAAGTTACATGCGAATAGACATCATTACCATATTTCCGGAGGCGTTTTCGCCTCTGGATTTAAGTATTATCGGCCGGGCCAGAGAAGCGGGATTTCTGGACCTTCAGATTCATAACCTGCGCGATTTCACGACTGACCGCCATCGGAAAGTTGACGACAAGTCGTTTGGCGGCGGAGTGGGAATGGTGATGATGGTCGCTCCGGTTGCCAAAGCGCTTGAAAAAGCGCGGGAAGTTAATCCAAAAGCAGAAATAATTATGCTTTCCCCGGCCGGCCAAATTTTTAATCAGGAACTGGCGCGAAAACTTTCCCGGAAGAAAGGGCTTATTTTGATTTGCGGTCATTATGAGGGGATGGATGAACGGATTGCGGACCTGTGCGACCGGCAGATTTCAATCGGTGATTACGTCCTTTCCGCCGGGGAGACGGCAGCCCTGGTAGTGGTTGATGCGGTGACGCGTCTTCTGCCGGGAGTCCTGCCGGAAGGCGCGGCCGAGCAGGATTCGTTCAGCGATAATCTTTTGGACTGGCCGCACTATACCCGGCCGGCCCGGTGGCGGGGAGTCGGGGTGCCGGAAGTCTTGCTTTCCGGGGACCATAAGAAGATTGCCGCCTGGAGGCAGAAGACGGCCGAAGAGAGAACGAAGAAATTACGTCCTGATTTGTGGAAGAAATATGACCATCAAAAAACTGGCCGAACTCTACCGTAATAAAAAAATCTCGGTCGTTGAATCCATAACCGGTTTTTACAACCGGATAAAAGAAAAAGACGGTTCAATCCACGCTTTCCTTTCCCTGAATGAGGCCGAGGCGCTCCGGCAGGCGAAGAGTATTGACCGGCGGATTGCCGAAGGTGAAGACCTTTCTATCCTGGCCGGAATTCCGCTGGCCATCAAGGACAATATCTGTCAGGAAGGAACGAAGACAACCTGCGCCTCCCGTATTCTGGAAAGTTTCACCTCTCCGTACGACGCCACCGTAATTACAAGATTAAGAGAAAAGGACGCAGTCTTTTTAGGCAAGACCAACCTGGATGAATTTGCCTTTGGTTCTTCCACCGAAAATTCCGCTTTTGGGACAACCCGCAATCCGGCAAACCCGGATTACGTTCCAGGCGGGAGCAGCGGCGGGTCCGCGGCCGCGGTGGCGGCTGATTTTGCCTGTGCGGCCCTTGGTTCGGACACCGGCGGTTCCATTCGTCAACCGGCTTCCTTTTGCGGGGTGGTCGGTCTGAAACCCACCTATGGCCGGGTATCCCGCTACGGCTTGGTTGCCTTTGCTTCTTCTCTGGACCAGATTGGTCCGTTTGCCGGAACCGTGGAAGACGCCGCAATTATTCTTAAAGAAATTGCCGGTTTTGACCCGGCTGACTCCACCTGCGTCGAGATTCCGGTGCCGGATTATCCGGCGCTTCTTTCGGGACCGGTCTCCGGGTTGAAAGTCGGCTTGCCCAGGGAATATTTCGGAGAAGGTCTGGAGAATGATGTAGCCGGAAAGATTGATGAAGTCATCAAAATGGCCGAGAAATTAGGCCTGAAAATCAGGGAGATTTCCCTGCCGCACACCACTTATGCGATTGCCGTGTATTATATTCTGGCGACCGCGGAAGCCAGCGCCAACCTGGCCCGTTTTGACGGCGTTCGCTATGGACGACGGAAGGCGGGGGCCCGGACGATGCGCCAGTTGTACGAAGAGAGCCGTGACGAAGGCTTCGGCCGGGAGACCAAGCGCCGGATAATCCTGGGAACTTTCGTTCTTTCTTCCGGTTATTACGAGGCTTACTACCGCAAAGCCCAGAAAGTGCGCACGCTTGTTCGCCGGGATTTTGAAGCGGCTTTTAAAGAGGTGGATTTAATCTTAACGCCTACTTCGCCGACGCCGCCTTTCAAAATCGGCGAGAAAGTAATTGACCCGTTGCAGATGTATCTGTCGGACATCTTTACCGTTTCCGCCAACCTGGCCGGGATTCCGGGTTTGAACCTGCCGGTGGGGTGTGTACGCGACAACCTGCCGGTCGGTTTGCAGATACTGGGTCCGGCCTTTGCCGAGGAACGGGTTTTATGTTTAGCCCATCACTTGGAAAAAGAGCTAGGCTTATCATGAAGTAGGACAGGCGTCAGCCTACGCCAAAAACTGGCTACGGCGGACAAGTCCCGCCTGTCATTGTAGGGGTCGCATTTATGCGACCCGCGTAGTGCGACCCTACAAGGGTCGCTTCCTAAAGGAGTAACTATGCCCCAATTACGAAAAGACCCGATTTTCAACCGCTGGGTGATAATTTCCACGGAGCGGGCCCGCCGTCCCCAGGATTTTGTTTTTGAAAAAAGAGGCGAAGCAAAAGGAGGGTTCTGTCCTTTTTGCGAGGGGAGCGAATCCAAAACACCGCCGGAAATTATTTCTTTCCGCAAGGACGGCACCAAGGCAAATGAGCCCGGCTGGTGGTTGAGGGTGATTCCGAATAAGTATCCGGCCCTGGCCATTGAAGGCGACCTGAGCCGTAAAGGCATCGGAATGTTTGACCAGATGAACGGCGTCGGAGCGCACGAAGTAATCGTGGAGACCACCCGGCACATTATTGACATTGCGGAACTTTCGGAAATAGAGATTGCGGAAGTGATTTTATCTTACCAGATGCGCTCCCTGGACCTGAAGAAGGACCCTCGTTTTCGTTACGTTCTTATCTTTAAGAACTGCGGGGAAGGCGCTGGCGCCTCGCTGGAGCACAGCCATTCGCAGATTATTGCCACACCGGTAACTCCAAAGCGGGTCCGGGAGGAATTACTCGGAGCGGCGCAGCATTACCATTTGAAGGAGCGCTGCGTCTTCTGTGATATCATTGAGCAGGAGCTTGAATCCGGAAAGCGGCTCATTCAGGAGAGCCACGATTTTCTGGTTCTTTCTCCGTTCGCCGCCTGCTTTCCTTTTGAAACCTGGATTATACCCAAGAGGCACCACCCGGATTTTGACCAGATGACTGAGGCAGAACGAAAGGACCTGGCCGCAACTTTGAAGAAGACCCTCTACCGGATTAACCAGGCGCTGGACAAACCGCCTTACAACTATCTCATCCACACTGCGCCCAACCGGGTACCCAGGCCCGGGGCCTGGCAGACGATAGACAAGGATTATCACTGGCATCTGGAGATTGTTCCTCGGGTTACCGGAATCGCGGGTTTTGAGTGGGGAACCGGTTTTTACATCAATCCCACGCCGCCGGAGGATGCGGCGGAGTATTTGCGCTCAATTGAGTAGAGCGCTCGGATGTCTCTTTTGCTACACACGCTGCGCGCCAGGCAAAATCTACGCGAGGGAAATTCGGGGACACCATACTAATTATGGTTGCGTCCTGCGCACGCCCGAAGTATAATTACATGTATGGCACGATTAGCCAGAGCGGTGGCCTGCGGGTACCCGCATCACATAACACAGCGGGGAAACAGGCGTCAGCAGACATTCTTCAACGAGGGTGACTATCATCTGTATCGAAAACTGCTGGTGGAATGGTGTAAAAAATGCGGCGTGAAAATCTG
>JAHJUB010000233.1 GCA_018829455.1 Candidatus Omnitrophota bacterium | reverse complement strand
ATGAAGTGGTTCTTTGGGGCAAACAGGGCAGTGAAAGAATCACCAAAGTTGAACTTGAAAATCTAGCGCCTGAGGCTACGAACACTTATAGAATGGCAACGCGGATGCGGACGTATTTGCACCGGGTAACGGTGTAAATGAAAAGACGGAAAGCTTTGAACCACTCCATCCTGAGGGAATCGATGGGGTTGGCTACAGCGGCCCGGATGGATTGAAAACTGACCGTTATCAGGGCGATGATCAATGACAGAATGCCCGCACCGACAAAAAGAAGTGGGCTTATCTCGACCCGGAAGGGAAAATAACGCAGCCAGTGCATCTTCATCACATAATAGGCCGCCGGACAGATTGAGGAGGGAGTAACCCTTATGTCGTTTGAACAGACGGACGGAGATTTTAAAATAATTTTTAAACATTTCAAGGCTCCAGAAAAAACTGTTTTTCAGAAAAACGGGAAGAATCATCAGAATCTGGAAAAAGTAATGAATGAGGGCCGGCCCAGCGGGGAGGAGTTTTTTTACTCATTCATCGTCCACGTCAAAAGCGGGCAAATCGGCCCAGGCGACATCGTTGATGCGCCGGATGTCCTGCAGGGTTTTCTGCCCTTTCCGTGTCAGGCTGTAATAGATCTTCCGTCGTCCGCCCCGCTCGGGAGTCGGCTCTCCTTCGGAGGACAGTATCTGTTTGCGGCGGAGGAGACGGCTCAGGGATGCGTACACGGAACCCGTCAGCCATTTTTTCCCGGTCGCCCGCTTGACCTCTTCAAAGATGGTGATGCCATAGGCATTTTCCTGCAGGCGCCAGATGGCCAGCATGATGATTTCTTCCAGTTTTGTCACAAGTTTCATTGATTGCTCCCTATATATGTACGTTTATTGGACAAATAGGTTTATTTCGCATGATATTTTTTTCAGATTCATCCAGAACCACCTGTTCATCAAATCAGATTAATCCGAGGTTTCCGCATCTGATCTCGAACTTCCAATCACCGAGCTCCACCAGGGCAACCCTATCAAAGACCTGAGGCATGAACGATTTTATAGAATATAAACTCCAATAAAATCCATAATTATTTTTCTGTTAAATTTTTTTATATGACATTAAATGACATTAAATGACAAGATCTGACAATCCTTTTTAAACACTTGAAATCATTTGTTCCTGCAAATAACTTTTACTAGATCATGATCCATTTTGAACTGAAAACATCATTGAGGATTATTTTTCAAGATGTTTCAAAATTTTAAAAGGAGGCTGACATGAAAAAAGTATCATTTTTTAGAAGAAAGGAGGATGAAATGAGATCCAAAATATTATTTATTTTTATTGTCGTGCTGATAGTTTTCTCACAGACCAACTTATCCGCTGGTGAATTATTTAAAATTCTGTATGTCTCAAACGAAGACGGCTACGCTGACTTGTATAGAATCATACTCGATCAGGATCTGAATACATTGGAAAAAACACGACTCACAGATTGGGTCGGAATGGAAATCATGCCAAGCTGGTCGAAGGATGGAAAAAGTATTGCATTCCGCTATCTCTATGGAGGACGTGACGAGCTTTGGGTCATGGATGAAGATGGGAACAACAAGAGAATAATTGCGGCGACAACCTGTTGTATAGGCCCTGAAGTTTGGGACCTCGACGGAGTTCATATCTACGGATATAAATGCCGACCCGGGGACGGGGAAGTCGCGCGGTTTGATACGATTACGAATGATATTGCCATGATCACGAACATTCCGGGGTATAACACGCAAAGTTATGACTTGAATTTTGATCAAACAAAAATTGCGTTTGTTCGAGGGGTAGAGGGAAATGGATGGACAAATCAACTTTATGTTGCTGATTTTGTAAGTGATGGAACCGATTTTATGAACATTGCACATTTCTCAGCAGCACAACCCTCTCCCCATTGGCCATCGTTTTCACCAGACGGATCAAAGATCATATTCACTGTCGAACTTCACCCGCAAGACCTTAACATAGGAATTGGGATCATAGATGGTGATGGCTCAAATTTTTGGATACCTGTACCTCCTTCGTACAATCAATTTATTATTCATCCAAAATGGTTTGATGAAAGTCGAATCATTTATACATATGGGCCAAACCATTCAGACTCGCGCCTTGTCATTTTGGATTTAAATGACATGTCACAAAAGCAAATTACATTTTTTCCCTCCGGCGAGTGTGCTGTCTATCGAATGGAAGAAGAGAATCGTCCTCCCGTAGCGGTCTGTAGAAATATTGAAATCAAAGCGGACGACAACTGTGAAGCGGCAATTGAGGCGGCAGATGTGGATGGCGGATCCTACGATCCGGACGGGGACGACCTCACTCTGACCCTGGACAACGTCGGGCCGTTCGGATTGGGTGAGCATCAAGTGAAGTTGATGGTTGAAGATGAGAACGGCGCCACAGATTTCTGCACGGCGACAGTGACGGTGGTGGATGAAACTCCACCTGTTCCGAACCTGTCAGAGCTTCCGGATGTGAGAGGAGAGTGTGGGGCCGAGGTGACGGAGGTCCCGACGGCAACAGACAACTGTGCCGGAGTGTTTGCCGTGGTGACAAACGATCCCCTTATCTACACCGAACAGGGCATCTATACCATCACCTGGAGCTATGAGGATGGAAACGGAAATATCTTCACCCAGCTGCAGACAGTGATCGTTGATGATGTGACGGCGCCGGTTCCCGATGTGGCCGCTCTGCCCGATGTCGTGGCCGAATGCGAGGCAGATATAACAACCGTCCCAACAGCATCGGACAACTGTGCCGGAGCGATCACCGGAACAACATCTGATCCCCTCAAATATACGCAACAGGGAACCTACATCGTGACCTGGGCTTATGACGACGGCAATGGAAATATCGCAACACAGACACAGAATGTCATCGTCAGGGATACAACAGCACCTCAGATCACGGCCCTTTCCGTCGCCCCGAACCTCCTCTGGCCGCCCAACCACAAGATGGTGACGGTCGCGGTGACAGGACATGCGGTCGACAACTGCGGCGGGACACTTACCCTTAAAATCATCTCCGTTTCATCCAACGAGCCCGAAAATGGCACAGGTGACGGGGACACAGCACCCGACTGGGAGATCATAAACGACATGAGTGTGGCCCTCCGCGCCGAACGGTCCGGAAACGATATGACCGGACGCGTCTACACCATCACGGTCGAGGCCACCGACCACGTCGGCAACACCTCGACCGGAACGGTTTCGGTCGTTGTCCCTCACGACGTGGGAAAAGGGATTCAGAACAAGACGGGAAAATAATAGAACAAGCTTATTAGGTTAATCTGAATCGAGCAGGGGCAGGTGGATTGTCATATATCCACCTGCCCTTATAAATTGTCTGAAGTAGCCCTCAATTCGATCACAAGTGTACAATCCTGTTTGCAATAATAATTAGTCCAAATCCCAAGAGCAATTTGTATTGAAATCTTTTATCAAAGCCTATTGTCATTATCTTGACTTCCGTGGGACAAATCTGGCATTAATAGTACCATGTCAGAAGGGTTGAATAATAAGAATCGTCTTACATCATGGAAGGAAATCGCGGCCTTTCTGGACTGCGATGTCCGCACCTGTCACCGCTACGAGAAAGAATACGGGCTGCCTGTCCACCGCATTTCCGGCAAATCGAGATCCCGTGTCTACGCCTACAAGGATGAGCTCGAAGAGTGGATTCAGGCGCGGTCTCAAAACGAACGAAACTTCCGGTTAAAACGAAGTAAAAAATCAAAGGTGCGGCTGATCCCAGCACTGGTCGTTGTGGCTGCCTCAATCGCGGTTGTCCTATTCCTCCTGGTCTCTTCGGTTTCCGATGGCGAGCCCTCTGATTTTCGCATCGAGCAGTCCGAACTGATCATCCTCGACAAAGACGGCAGGGAGCTCGGTCGTTTCGATACCGGGTTCGAAGACCTATTTGATGAACAATTCTATCGCGGGCGCTTCCAATTCAAGAAAGAACCTCTCGAACATGAACTTCGATACCGTTTGCTCCCCCTGCTCATTATGAAAGACATCAATAAAGACGGTCGCATAGAAACCCTATTCGCCCCAAATAGAATCAATGAAGGGGGGGTTTCTTCAATATATTGCTTCGATAAAAAAGGAAACACGTTGTGGGAATTCCCCATGGGACGGCCCATCCGATATGATAAAGAGATTTTTATGGATTTCACCATAACAGGAGTTGGCCTTTTTGACTTGAATGATGACGGTTTTCTGGAAACCGTTTTT
>JAHJUB010000060.1 GCA_018829455.1 Candidatus Omnitrophota bacterium | reverse complement strand
GCCAGAGAATATGTCCAACACCTTTTTCTTTCCATCTTCTATCAAGAGCCGGATTCCGAGAAGGTTCTTTTTAAGGGTGGAACCGCCTTGCGGATTGTTTTTCAAAGCCCCCGCTTTTCCGAAGACCTCGATTTTTCAGGGTTCGGAACCAATGTTCCAATGCTTGAAACATTGGTGGTCAATGCTATTAACAAAATTCATAATGTTGGGGTGGATGTAGAAATTTCCGAAAGCAAGAAAACTTCCGGCGGCTATATCGGCGTTCTTGATTTGACGGTTTCCGGCTACCGGACGCGTATAATCCTGGAGGTTTCCTTGAGAAAAAGAAACGGCGTCAAAGGCGAAACGGTCCTGGTTGCCGGTGATTTCGTTCCTGCTTACACCATAGCGATACTTCCGCAGAAGATGCTGGTTGACGAAAAATTGGCCGCGGTCTTGAGCCGCGCCAAACCGCGCGACTATTTCGACATTTACTTTTTACTCCGCAAAGGACTGGTGGCGGTTGAACAAAAGAAAGTCCTCGGGAAAATTAAGCGCCAACTTGAACATGAAACACTGTCATTGGAAAAAGAGCTGCGCGATTTTCTTCCAAAGAGCCAACACAAACTTGTTCGCGATCTCCCCAAAATACTGCTCCGGGAAATTTCCCGTTATACCTGATTACAACGGACGGCCAAACCTTCCGGTCCTGCCAATACTCAGATATACAACTCCGTAATTGAAGAAAGAAAAAACGACGGTATCACATTCGCCTCCGACCATCCGCGATTAGATACGCTTTTTCTGACTATACCTATTTCTTTTAAGGGCCGGTTAATTCAGTATGCTGGCAGGCTTCATCGGAAACACCCTCAGAAGAAAGATGTGCGCATATATGATTACGTCGATGAAAAAATGCCTGTCCTCTGTAGTATGTTTCAAAAAAGATTGAGGACTTATAAACTCATGGAATACAACATTAATACCGATGAAAAAGTTCAAATGCTTCTTCTGTAATAAGTGTGATCATTGGTCGACATTTTTAGTAGACAGATGATTTACCAGACGGGGCGGCACCTGAACAATGGCGCCGAAAGAATTTGCCCTTCAGGAATAGACAGTACGAGCGACGGCAACAAGAGGAAGATCAGTTTAATTTTCCCTTATCAGTGATTTTCTCTCCAGACTAATTCGCACCCCACCATCATCCACTCAGGATTAATTTTGACTTTTTCAATCTTTGGGTGTTATTATTTACATATTCAACTCCAAATCCAAAAGGGAGGATAAAATGCCAGTTACCACTGAAATTACTAAGCCCATCACCATTGACCGTCCTATGGTTTTAATTCCCATAGAAGAGTATCAAGAACTCCTCTTTGAAGCCGGTCATTTAAAAACAGCTGGTCTGGACAAGGAGATTGCGGCCGCTCGCAAAAGGTTCAAAAACGGAAAGGCCGTAGACTGGAAAACCCTCAGAGATGAAATCGGCTGATTTCCAAGTCAAATTTGATAGCGGGGCAGCCCGAGACCTCCGTAAGTTGCGTCAAAAAGTTACTGTTATTATTCCTTCCATAATCAAAACCGTCAATTCTCTTCCTGACGACCCTTACCAGGGTAAACCGCTTAAAGGAAACAAAAGCGGTTGTTATTCCTGTCGGGTAGGTGATTATCGTATTATCTATGAAATTTACCATGTCGAAAAAACCATCCACATCATTCGTATCGGTAACCGCAAAGAAATTTACCGATAGACCGGTAACAAAATACCCTATCCATTACCCAGCCGCAATTAAATTGGGTCCCGCCTTAACCACCTAATCCCTTTTGGCTACAAATTCCAATAAACATGTGAGAATCTTACCGCAGTATTGTTTGGTCCTACCCGAGAATACACCGGAGAGTATTCCCCCACTTAATTCGACGATTCGGAGAGGACTTGCTTGAAGAAACTATCCTGATTATTTACCAGAAGATTGAAAGTTATAATTTTGATTACCGTGATAAACAGGGAAATCCCAATCCGGTTAAGTTTGTTTCTTACGTTTGGAAACGAATTGACGGGTTTATAGTCTAACGGAGCAGATTGCAGATCTCCGCGCCAAATTCACGATTCTGCCACTTCCGAAGTCGTTTAACCCGGCCCAGGTCATCCGGCGTGACCGGGCACTTCACGGCCGCCAGTTCCTGAATCACGCTGTTGGCGCAGACCAGACTTCCGTCCAACCCGAGGGCTGCGGACCGACTATCGCGCCATTCCTTCAAACCCTGCACTCTCGCCTGAAACCGGTGGCTGCGGCTTGGTCTCCGTCCGATACCCCTCGGATACTCCGGCAATTGCTCATCGGGAAGATCCAACGCGTTTCTCACCGCTGTCAGCACAACGGCGCGGAACGTCCCGCTTCTGCGGCCGAGACCATCGATTCTCAGCAGTTCCAGGTCCGTTTCCGGCCGCTCCCGGATAATCTGTCTGATGACATCGGGAGACAACACTTTGAACGGCGGGCGATCACGCTGTTCGGCCAGTGATTCCCGCGCCTGCAGAAGGGACTCCAGTATAGCCAGATTTCTTCGGTCCAGGAGATCGGCGCCCTTGAAACCGAGAAAGAGCGGTCCGGGTTCCCTGATACGGTCCGACGAATGCGCCAGAATATCGCACTCCTCTTTAACCCAGGCCAGACGCCCGAGCCCGGTTAAATCCGCTTTCATCAGACCCGCCAGCCGGACCAGCCAGTGGACGTCGGCGGCGGCGTAGGAACACATTTCGGCGGTCAATGGTCGTTGCATCCAGTCGCGTTTTTGGAACTTCTTATCGAGAACAACCCCGAAACGCTTCGCCAGGACCTCAGCCAGGCCGGACCGGCGCATCCCGAGAAAACGAGCCGCCACTTCCGTGTCAAAGATCGGCCGGCAGTTAATGCCGAAGTGGCGCCGCAGGAGCCGGATATCGTAATCAGCGCCGTGCAGGACCTTCTCGACGGCGGTGTTCTCAAGTATCGGCTTCAGGGGAGAGATATCCGTCACTTGGCGAAGGTCCACCAACCATATTTGCGCGCCGTCCGACAATTGTGCCAGACATGCCGTTTCCCCATAATGAAACAGGGTGTCGGCTTCCAGGTCGAGAGCAACGGTCGCCGCTCCCGCCAAAATGGCGCACGCTTCACGCAGGCCCTGCGGTGTTTCCACCATCAGATATTTCGGTTGTCGCATGGCTGGCATATACGGAAATTGGGTGGCTAACGGGATTCGAACCCGTGCTAAAGGAGCCACAGTCCAGTGTGCTGCCACTACACCATAGCCACCATTTTCACCCTTTATTTTAACACTTGAAGGGCAGTTACTTCAACAGACCGGGATTGCCGCGCCCCGTTTAAATAAGCAGGCGAGACTTGTCCGCCGTAGCCAGTTTTTGGCGTAGGCTGACGCCTGTCCCACCCCCCACCTTCATCCTCCCCCGCAAGGGGGGAGGAGTAAAAGGGGCTCGCAATGACGGAAACGCGGGATTTTTCAATTTCCGGGAAAAATGCTATAATAAACACGTTTATTTACAAACTTCGGGAGGGGACGCAGCCCCTCCCCTACATTTAATTCGCTTAAGGAAGGAGAGGAAAATGGCGGTAAGTTATAAAGATTTAGGGTTGGTAAACACGACGGATATGTTTAAAAAGGCAATAACCGGAGGTTACGCGGTGCCGGCGTATAATTTTAACAACATGGAACAACTGCAGGCGATAATCTCCGCCTGCGTGGAATGCAAATCCCCGGTTATCCTGCAAATTTCAAAGGGCGCGCGGCAGTATGCAAACCAGACCCTGCTCCGGTACATGGCGCCGGGAGCAGTGGCCATGGCCCGGGAAATGGGCAGTAACATCCCCATCGCCCTGAACCTGGACCACGGTGATTCGTTTGAACTGGCCAAGAGTTGCGTTGATTACGGCTTCTCAACCGTGATGATTGACGGTTCTTCCCTCCCTTACGAAGAAAACGTTGCCCTGACCAAAAAGGTGGTTGAATACGCTCACGAGCGCGACGTAACCGTTGAGGGGGAATTAGGGGTTCTGGCCGGCATTGAAGAGCACGTTTCCTCGGAGGTGACCCACTACACAAAACCGGAAGACGTCCAGGACTTTGTGACCAAAACAGGCGTTGACCACCTGGCCATCTCCATCGGAACTTCGCACGGCGTGTACAAGTTCAAACTGAAACCGGGCGAATCGGTTCCGCCGCTGCGTTTTGACATCCTGGAGGAATGTGAAAAACGCTTGCCGGGGTTCCCGATCGTCCTGCACGGCGCCTCGTCCGTACTGCAAAAATATGTTGATATTATCAACCGGTACGGCGGCAAGATGAAAAACACCTCCGGAGTTCCGGAAGACCAGATTAAAAAAGCCGTTAAATCAAACGTCTGCAAGGTGAATATTGATTCCGACGGACGGCTGGTTATGACCGCCATAATTCGGAAGTGCTTTGTGGAGCACCCGGAAGAGTTTGACCCGCGGAAATACCTTGGCCCGGCCCGGGAAGAATTGAAAAAGATGTACATCGCCAAGTGCGAACTTCTGGGGAGTAACGGGAAGGCGTAAGAACATTGCTGGGATTGCCGCGGCAAACTACGCCTCGCAATGACAATGCGGGGAGGGGATATAACCCCTCCCCTACATAAAAATTTGTCTATATTCTGTTACTTCCCCGGCTTATAACGGTAATAATCTTCCGGAACGCTCTTTACGATTTCCTTAATCGCATTATCCAGCATTATCGTTACCGCCTTTTCCATCGGCGTATTTTTATATTTCTCAAAACCACCGGCCAGGACCACGCCGCCTATCAGGCCGCCGCCGACCACACCGAACTTAAAGTCGGATGCTTTCCCCTCAACTTTCACGGAATTGATTATCCGGCCGGTGCGCACGTCAACCAGGCGGATGTTGGCGGCAATATAGGCCTTGTTGCTCTTTATTCTCACACCGCCGCCGATCTTAAGCGGAAGCGGAATAACGAAACCGCCGCCGCCGGAACCCTCTGCTTCGGGTTCAAAAGCGGTAATGGCGCCGGTAAGAAGAATATCCGCGCCTTCCAGGGTTCCTTTTTCCGCGGCCTTGCCCTTTTCGGTATAGCCGGATTCACTCAACGCTAATTCTTCTTTGATGTCAGAGAGTCCCTCGCCCCTTTCCAGCACGATAAAACGGTTGGTTTTGAACAGGGAGTCAACCAGCATATCCGACATTCCGCTTCCGATTTCGTTGTAGCCCTTAGCCGCTTTCATTTCAAACCGGGCGACCGCAACTCTCGCCTTCGGCCCCTGGTAGGTGGTAACCTCG
>JAHJUB010000187.1 GCA_018829455.1 Candidatus Omnitrophota bacterium | reverse complement strand
GTGGGTGGATGCCTTGGCCGGCATGGTGACTGTGAATCAAGTATTGCGGGACAGCGAGCATTCGCTAGAGATTCAACTTCCATTCCTTCAGCATATGCTGGGGGAGTTCAAACTCCTGCCGATCATGATGGGGGATCAGTCACTGGAGAGTTGTCGCATATTGGCGGAAGCTCTGGTGAGGGTCATGGGCGACGAACGAGCACTACTTGTGGCCAGTACTGATTTATCGCATTTCTATCGATATTCAATGGCCTTACAACTCGACGGTGTGGTTCAGAAGCACGTGCAGGAGTTCGACCCGGAGGGATTGGCTAGCGCCCTGGCAGCCCACAGATGTGAGGCTTGTGGGGGCGGCCCCATGGTGACGGTGATGCTGGCAGCTCGTTCAATGGGAGATAGCAAGGCCGTCGTGTTGAAGTACGCCAACTCTGGCGATGTGACCGGAGATCATTCTCAGGTGGTGGGTTACTTGGCTGCTGCGATATGCAGGAGTTCTGGATGAGCCTGGGTTGTCATACTCGTTCTCAAGCCTCATCCTGAGGCCTCGTCCTGAGGCCTCAGCGCGGGTTCTCGGTAACGGGTAGCATTGTCTACTCGGGAGGACGGTTTTGTGTCTGTCCAATGGGCTGATGAGTCTTGTCGAGAGAAAAGGTTCGCCGAAGTCGTCGTCAGGACGCCGCTGGGACGTAAGCTTACTTCCCGGAGGTCGGACGACGCAATCCAGAGCGAGGACTTGCTGCATCGGACATTTCATTATTTGATTCCGGTATCCTTGCGCGCTCAGGTATCTGTGGGACATCTTGTGTGGGTACCGTTTGGTACGCGCCATTTGCAGGGTGTAGTGGTAGGCCTGAGCGATGTCTCACCGGTGGCGGAAACCAAGGAGATAGCGCAGCTCCTTTTCCCCTATCCGCTTCTATCGCCAGAACGGATTAAGCTTGCTTACTGGATGAGTGAGCGGTATCTTGCCCCTCTACATCAAACGATATGGTTGATGCTTCCTGCTGGTTTAGGGCAGGAGACGGAGACTTGTGTCGAGATAGCCGAGGCGGCCCACCTGCATGGTGATTGTACACCAGAGCAGCGCAAAGTATTAGAGTTCCTCTCGACACGGGGGCGAGTCACTACTCATCAGTTGGCGCGAGGTGTCGGTATTTCGAATTGGCGGGCGGTTTTAGCTGGTCTCGTCCGCAGGGGGATGGCGCGGACGTGGCAAGAGATTAAACCACCGCGGGTTCGCCGCGAGGTTGAAGCCTTCGTTCGCCTGACTCAGTATCCTAACGAAGGAGTGTGGCGTGCTCTGAATCGAGCGCCCAAACAGCGAGCGGTAGTAGAGTATCTGGCCGAGCAGCCTGCTGGATCTTGGACTCCCGTGCGAATGCTTTCTGAGGCGGTGCTAGCAAGTAGTGCGATAGTCAATGCCTTACAGGCAAAAGGGTTCATCGAGAAGGATCGAAGAGATGTCTGGCGGGACCCTCTGGCAGGACGGGAGTTCGTGGCTACGGAAGCACCGAGGTTGATGCCAGATCAGAATCTAGTATGGGAGAGGATTCGGCGGGGTCTTGATGATGGAGGTGGAGTCTATCTACTGCACGGCGTGACCGGCAGTGGAAAGACGGAGATCTATCTGCGAGCATTGGGACACGTGTTGCAGCGCGGACAGGGGGGCATTATCCTGGTCCCGGAGATAGCTCTGACGCCGCAGACTATTAGGCGTTTTGCCGCCCGGTATCGGGATCATTTGGCTGTTCAACACAGCAAACTCTCCCCAGGAGAGAGGTATGATCAGTGGGAACGGGTGAGACAGGCATTGGCCGATGTGGTCATCGGTCCTCGTTCGGCCCTATTCGCACCGGTGAACAACCTTGGGCTGATAGTGCTGGATGAGGAACATGAATCATCGTACAAGCAAGAGAACGCTCCACGTTACCACGCGAGGGATGTGGCTGTCAAGCTGGGAGAGCTGACGGGCGCAACGGTAGTGCTAGGAAGCGCGACACCAGCGCTGGAGTCCTACTATCGCGCCCAGAGGGGAGAGTATTCTGTTCTAAGGCTTCCCAGGCGCATTATGGGACATCGCAAACGGGTGGAAGCACAGGTGATGCGACATGGCATTGGTCGAGAACGTACGCGGGTTAAGGGGGTGGGCGTTGGATACGAGGACGCCGTGTACATGGAACTCCCGACTGTGCAGATCGTAGATCTGCGCCAGGAACTGCGTGCGGGCAATCATAGCATATTCAGTCGAGCACTCCAACGTGCGATGCAGATGGCTCTTGATTCGCAACAACAGATCATCTTGTTCTTGAACCGGAGAGGGTCGGCGACATTTGTTATGTGCCGTGATTGCGGGAATGTGATCAAGTGCACACGGTGCGAAGTTCCTATGACCTATCATGGGGCGCGGGAGCAATTGATATGCCATCACTGCAACTGTCGTGCGCCGGTGCCAGGCACATGTCCCGAGTGCGCGAGCAAAAGAGTTAAGTTTTTTGGCGTAGGCACTCAGCGAGTGGAAAAGGCTGTTGGGGATCTGTTTCCTGATGCACGGATTCTGCGATGGGATCGGGACGTCACGGGGCACAAAGGAGCCCACGAAGACCTCTTGCAGGCCTTTATTCATCATGAAGCGGATATTCTGATCGGTACCCAGATGATTGCGAAGGGATTGGATCTGCCTCTGGTTACTCTGGTGGGCGTTATCACTGCCGACACGGTGTTGAACCTTCCAGATTTTCGTGCTGGCGAGCGGACCTTCCAACTTCTAACTCAAGTTGCAGGTCGGGCAGGGCGGAGCATCCTGGGGGGTAAGGTCATCATTCAAAGCTACACACCCCAGCACTATGCGATCCAGGCAGCTAGTCAGCATGACTATGAGGCTTTCTACCGGCGTGAGATCGCGTTTCGCCGTGAGCAATGGTATCCTCCCCTTAGTCAACTCGTGAAGCTGGTCTATCTGGATAATAATCGCGTCAAGTGTCAGGATGAGACTCTGAGAGTGCATCGCATGTTGAGTAATCGAATTGAGCGGCTCGGTATGCCGGAAGTGGAGCTCATTGGCCCGGCACCGTGCTTCTTCGGGCGCACGAGAGGAAAATACCGGTGGCAGATCATAGTGCGTGGGGCAGAGCCTGGCAGGGTCGTTTCCGGTCTTTCGCTGATGCC
>JAHJUB010000059.1 GCA_018829455.1 Candidatus Omnitrophota bacterium | reverse complement strand
TGCAGAAAAAATAATAAACGATGAAGAATTTGCCAGAGAAAGAAACTTGCCCGATAATACAAAACTCAGGTCAAAAGAGGAATTGCTCTATTACCGTATCTTCCGCCAAAGATTCGGTGGTGTGGATTTATCCTTCGTAGGAAGGACGGGTGATATCGGGGAAGCGAAGAAATGAAAATTTTGGGAGCGACCATCGGGAATTGCGTTCACACCGCCGGAATTTTGAATTTTCTCCATTATGCGGAGGGTTTTGGACATAAGACCGTCTTTTTGGGAATGTGTCTCACGCCCGAAAACCTGGTTGCCAAAATTAAGGCGGAGAAACCGGCTGCGGTTGCGTTGAGTTACCGGCTGACACCCGAAGTGGCAAAGCGCATTTTCCAGGAATTGGAGCAATCCCTGAAGAAAAATAAAAATGCAGTGAGAGGCGTGAAATTCCTTTTCGGTGGAACCGAAAGCGTTTGTGGCGTTGCCAGAACGTTCAAATTCTTTGGTTTTGTGATTTCCGGCAACCGGGATATGAAGGAAATAAAAGAGTTTCTCGCGGGCAAAAACGCCGGAAAGACAAAGCAGGCAACATATCCTCAAGACCTGGCAAGCAGAATAAATCATTCGTATCCCTATCCCCTGATCAGGCATCATTTTGGACTACCTTCTCTTTCCGCAACGGTGGCGGGGGCCAGGAAAATTGCCGAAGCTCAGGTCCTGGATATTCTTTCAATCGGCCCGGACCAAAACGCCCAGGAGTACTTTTTCAACCCAGGGAAAATGAATCCCGACCGAGACGGGGCAGGCGGTGTGTCCGTCAGAAAAGAAGCAGATTTGAAAAAGATTTACCAGGCTTCCCGCTGCGGCAATTACCCGCTGGTAAGATGTTATGCGGGTACCAACAACCTGAAGAAATGGGCAAAGATGCTGTCCGAAACAATCAACAATGCCTGGGGTGCTATTCCTATCTTCTGGTACAGCGTTCTGGACGGCCGGTCCAAACGGCCGCTGGAAAAGGCGATCCGGGAAAATCAGGAAACGATAAGGTGGCACGCAGACCAGGGAATACCCGTAGAGATAAACGATTCACACCAGTGGGGATTGAGACAGGCGCACGACAGTCTGGAGGCGGCGACTGCATTTCTCGCTGCAATCAACGCTAAAAAACTTGGCGTAAAGAATTACGTTTTTCAATATATGTTTAATACCCCGCCGGGCATAAGTCCCGCAATGGACCTGGCCAAGATGCTTGCGAAGAAGGAAATGGTAGAGAGTCTGGTCGGCCGGAACTTTACCGTTTTTACCCTGGTACGCGCTGGTATCGCAAGTTTCGTTTCCGACCCGGACCTTGCCAAGGGCCAATTGGCTTCTTCTATCCTGCTGTCGCTTGCCCTAAAACCGCATATTGTTCATGTGGTGGGGTTCAGCGAAGGCGACCACGCGGCTTCCGCAGAAGAAATTATTGAGAGTTGCAAAATTGCCCACGGTGTGATAAAAAATTCATTGGTTGATTGGCCGGAAATGGTAAAAAACAAAAAAGTTCAGGAGAGAAAAAAGGAGGTACGGCGGGAGGCGTCTCTGATCCTGTCGGCCATTGAAGACCTCGGCGCTAAATTGAAAAAGAAGGACCCCTTGACCAATTCGGAAGTATTGAGTTTGACTGTGCAAACAGGCATTTTGGACGCTCCGCATTTGAAGGGCAGCAAATTTGCGAAGGGTTTCATAGAAACTGCTATTGTTAATGGAAAATGTTGTGTTGTTGACCCGAAGACCAAACGGGTTATTTCTGAAAAGGCCAGGATTCGTGAATTGGGCCGGTGGTCAGAAAGGTCGCCATGGAAGATTTTGAAGAAAAAGAAGGAAAAGAAATCTTAAACAAAATACGGGAAAAGGGTAAAGATATCTCGTTCTGCGTATTGGGCGCCGGTAACGGCGGGATGGCCATGGCGGCTCACCTCGCAGTTATGGGTTATAAAGTAAATCTATACAACCGCACGCCAGGTCGATTAAGCGGGATAAAGTGGCACGGAGGAATCAAGATTGACGGCGAAGTGAATGGTTTCGGGAAGATTGAAGTTATAACTTCTGATATCGGAGAAGCCGTTGATGGGGTGGATATACTGATGCTGGTTGTTCCTGCGACGGCGCACGCTTTTTTTGCGGAATCCTGTGCTCCCTATCTTCATGACGGGCAAATTATTGTTTTGAATCCGGGCAGGACCGGAGGCGTCCTGGAATTCAAGAAAATTCTCCGTAATCGGAGAATAACCAAAAAAATCTTTCTCGCTGAAACCCAGACATTCCTCTATGCTTCCAGAACCATCGGCCCTGCGGCCAGCCATATTTTCCGGATAAAAGAAAACGTTCCGCTGGCAACGCTGCCGGCATACTGGATTCCCGGTGTTCTCTTCGTAATCAGGCAGGCATTTCCGCAATTCGTTCCCGGAGACAACATTCTGAAGACAAGTCTGGATAACATCGGCGCTGTTTTCCATCCCGCGTTGACCCTTTTTAATATGGTCTGGATAGAACACTCCGAAGGAGATTTTGATTTCTACCTGGAGGGTTTAAGTCCTTCCCTGGCAAAAGTTTTGGAAGAGATTGACAAAGAACGTATCGCCGTAGCTGCAGCCCTGGGCGTGAAAGTGAATTCGGCCAGGGAATGGCTCTATCAGGTTTATAATTCGGCCGGAGAAACTCTTTACCAGGCAATTCATAAAACAGCCGCGTATAAAGGCATCAAGGCCCCTCCAAACATCGCCCACCGGTATATATGGGAGGATGTGCCGGCCAGCCTGGTTCCAATCGCCTCCATCGGGGATATGCTTGGGGTTGCAACCCCGACGATAAAATCTATTATCCATATTGCTTCCGCAGTGCATCAAAAAGATTATTGGAAAGAGGGGAGAACGGTGGAAAAATTGGGGATTGCGGGGCTTTCGGTGAAAGAAATAATACAATTGGCAGTAGGGCTTTAAAGACCCGCCTTCGCAATGCGGATGCCTCGGGAATAGGCGGCTTAGCCGCCACTCGGCATCCTTGCTACGGCGGCCAAAGGAGGGTTCAAAATGGACTGGCTGGAATTTAAATCAATGTTGACTACGGTAGTTATCTTTATCCCCAAAATATTGTTTTTAGTCATTTTTTTCGTATTGTGCTGGCTGATCGCCTATCTCTTAAGAAATTTGGTAGACTGGGTTTTGAGAAAAATCGGTTTTGACAGCTTTTGCAACCGCACCGGAATCTCGGAATTTTTGAGAAAAGGACAGGTGAGTTATACACCGGCAAAACTCGCAGCCGTTTTTGTTTACTGGCTAATCATCGTAATAATTCTTATTTCCGGCACGATGTTGATCGGCGCCAAGCCGTTTGATTTAATGATGGAAAAGATAATTCAGAACCTCCCGAACTTTACCGGCGGGCTGCTTCTTTTTGTAATAGGGGTTTTGGTTGTCAATTTCATCGGTAATTTTATTCAAACCCTTGCCAATAACGCCAATTTTCCTCAGGCGGGTGTTTTAAGCCAGAGCGTAAAGGGCATCGGCATTCTTTTCATCTTGATGGTAGCGTTGGAATTTATGGGAATAGGCGAAAAAACATTCATCTTTTCTTTTCAGGTTATTTTTGCAGGCATTGTTTTCGCCTTGGCGCTGGCTTTCGGTTTGGGCTGTAAAGATATCATTCAAAAATATATTGAACGCCTCCTAAAGAAAATGCAGGAGGGAAACGGAAATACTCCAAAAGGACCCGACCTGGAAGGATAAAAATAGTATATAAAACAGATAAAGGGTTGCTAAATAATAAAATATGGCCAAAACAATTGAATTGATTCTGGAGTACTTACCTAAAATCATAGGCGGAATAGTTATCCTGCTCTTGGGATGGCTGCTCTCTTCTTTGTTCTCAAAGTTTATAAAGCGAATCCTAACGCGAACCAAAGTTGATTTTCTGGTAATCAAATATTTTTCTGAAACCGTTCGTTTCGGTCTGTTAGCCATAACAATAATTATTGTCCTGAGTAAAATAGGAATAAACATCGGCCCTTTTCTGGTGGGGTTGGGCGCGGGCGGGCTGGTAGTTGGCTTCGCGGTAAGAGATATCCTGTCTGATTTCGCTAACGGTGTGATGATATTACTCTACCGACCTTTCCAAAAAGAAGACTACGTTAAAATCGGGGGCGTGGAAGGTTTCGTTACCGAAATAAGCATCGTAAACACCAAACTGCGTACCACTGACGAAAAGATCATCCTTGTCCCGAACAAGAATGTCTGGGGGCAGATCATCGTTAAATACAAACACATCAAAAATGGTCAAAATCGTCCTTAATTTCCAGCCCCACTTGATAGGGTTGTGTCAACCTGACTCGCCGGGTAGTAATCCTTTCCGGGTCCCTGCCTGATAGGATGTCCGGGTAGGTATAATGCTCGGTATTTGACAAAAACGTATGTTTATATGGTAAAAAATAAACGGCCATAAGGGGGGTAAAATGGGTATGTGGATATTTTTGGGAGTAGTTTTTTTGATTATTATCTCCAACACGATTCGAGTTGTTAGCGAGTACGAAAGAGGCGTGATTTTTCGGCTGGGACGCCTCATCGGCGCCAAGGGCCCGGGTCTTTTCTTCCTGATTCCGATTGTGGACCGGATGGTAAAGATTAGTCTGCGCACCGTTACTTTTGATGTTACCCCGCAGGAAATTATCACTAAAGATAACGTTCCGGTGAAGGTCAATGCGGTAATTTATTTCCGGGTGCTGGATCCGTGCAAGGCGGTGGTTGATGTGGAAAACTACCAGTTGGCCACGATGCAGATCGCCCAGACGACCCTGCGCGGCGTCCTGGGTCAGTCGGAACTGGACGATTTGCTCTCGGAACGGGAGAAGATTAACCAAAAACTTCAGCAGATAATTGACGGGCAGACCGACCCCTGGGGAATCAAAGTCAGCATCGTGGAGGTCAAAGAGGTGGAACTGCCGGATACGATGAAGCGGGCGATGGCCAGTCAGGCCGAGTCGGAACGGAACCGCCGGGCGAAGATTATCAATGCCGAAGGTGAATTTCAGGCGAGCGAAAAACTGGTCGCCGCTTCCAGAATTCTGGAACAGTCTCCGCTGGGTATCCAACTGCGTTACCTTCAGGTTGCCACCGAAATTGCTTCGGAAAAGAACTCAACGCTGGTCTTCCCTCTGCCGTTGGAACTTTTCGGCGCCTGGTTGAAGAAGCAGGGTGAAACAAAATAGGGTCATCTGACTTTAGTGTG
>JAHJUB010000004.1 GCA_018829455.1 Candidatus Omnitrophota bacterium | reverse complement strand
ATTCAAGGATAAGACTGTCAAAGTCCCATGGTTAGAAAATGTTTCGCTCCGCATCACAATCCCCACAAATACGCGAAAACCTTAAGTGAATTAACCTCTGTGAAAATCCAGGCTAATAAGAAGAAATATAACAAGAGGTGGTGAAACCAAAACATAAATAATGCCTATACTACCAAATTTCTCTTCTTTTAGTTTTTTGGCAATTCCTTTTTTTAATTGTTCTATTTCATAATTCATTTCTTCCCCCTTCCCGCACCCCTCCCACAAGGGGAGGGGATTTTGAGAATTTCAGGTTATGATAACCCCGGCGTAGCCGACAACGGAATCCCTATCCCCGCAGGTATCCCCGCTTGTATTATACATCACCAACTCTGCTTTCGTAGCATTGAGTTCCCGGGCCGCCGAGAGCATAATGGCGGTTGGACCGACCCCGCACATGGAGATATTCCTTTCTGCGGTCCGGCTCAGAAGCATCTCCGGGTCCAGGGCCAGTACTGCTTCCAGCGCGTACTTGTCTTTTTCCCGCGCCATCTGGTCCGGTTCGTAATGGGTCATATCGGAGCTGGCGATGATAAGCGTTTCCGCATTACTGTTTTTAATGAAACCGGCAATCTCTTGTCCTAATTTCAGAAGGTTTGTTTGCTGTAACGAACCGACCACAATCGGGATTATTGCAAATTTATTGGCGAGGCTAAAGCCTCGCGCTACATTTTCTGCGCAGAACTGCAGAAATGGCACCTGGACTTCCAGCGAGTGCTCAGATTGGTGAGCGCTTTCATCCGGTTCAAGGAGTGAACTTTGTTCCAGAAGGTCTTTAGTTAGAGAAGAGATGGGAACTTCGCCTAAAGGTGTCTGATAGGCGCCTTCGGCCATCAGGGAGAAGGCCGGGCCAAGGCCGGTGTGGTTTGGCCCTAAAATGATGACCAGTTCCGGGATGGAGAGCCGGCTGTAAACTGCGCCGGCCACCACGCCGGAACAGACGTAACCGGCGTGCGGAACCACAATGCCGATGGCTTTGAGTTTTACCCCCTCACCTTTATCCTCTCCCCTAAGGGGAGAGGAAGTAAAAGTGGAAGGTTCCCCCGTCGGGGGAGAGGAGAGAGAAGCAGAAGACTCCCCTGCCGGGGGAGAGGATTTGTCTATGAAGGAGGTTATCAGCTCGCGCAGGGCTCTGGCGCTGGACGGATAAAATTGGCCGCTGGCTACGGGTGTGCGGAGCATAATTACCCTCTCACTTCAGGCGACCCTGAAAGTTTATCCGCCGAAGCCAGTTTTTGGCATAGGTGGGGGTCGCACTACATTTTGCGTAGGGGTCGGATTTATCCGACCCGCGGGTTCGATAAATCGAACCCCTACATTATTGTGTGCTATTTGGTCAGGTTTTCCAGGCCGGTTTTGGTGACCAGGTAGGTATCCTCCATCCTCATTCCGCCCCAACCCGGTATGTAGACCGCGGGCTCCAGGGTTATCACCATTCCCGGTTTTAGAATGTCCCGGCTCCTGGGACTTAAGATTGGCTCTTCGTGAACGGAAAGGCCGACACCGTGTCCGATGCCGTGGATAAAATACTGGTCCAGGCCCTTCTTCTTCAGGACGTTCCGGCCGGCAGCATCCACGTCTTTGGCTGGCACACCTGGTCCGGCTTTTTCCTCCGCGGCTTTCTTGGCTGCCGAAAGGATGCGGAGAATTTCTGCGGCCTGCTTATCTTTTTTGCCGGGAAAGAAGACCCGGGTAATGTCCGAACAGTAGCCGGAATATTTGGCGCCGAAATCCACCATGACCCAATCCTGGTTGGATATTCTGCTGGTCGTCGGAATTGCGTGCGGGAAGAAGGTGCGCTCCCCGGAAGCCGCGATGACCGGGAAAGCCGTTCCGGCTCCGCTTTTTTCCATACATCCCTGCAAAAGAAGCGCTAATTCTTCTTCTTTTGTGCCGGGTTTCAGCATTTTTTGCGCCTGTCGGAAGGCGTTTTTGGTAATCCGGCTGGCCTGGCGGATGAGCGTAATTTCCGTCTCGTCTTTTACGGACCGCATCTGAAGCGGCAGAAGACTTAATTCAAAATACGCAGTTGGGAAGGACTCCTGCAGTTTTACAAAATGACCGGCCGGCAGTTCCGGTTCCAGGCCTATTTTTTTTAAACCGGAGATAATCGATTTTTTATCCCACAATGCGGCTAATTTATTAAGCGGTAACGTTTTGTTTGGGAGGGGACACAGCCCCTCCCCTACATTTTTGTCAGAGACAGTTTCATTTCCGGAAAGGTAAAATAAGGCCTCTTGGTAAACAAGGGGCTGGGCGAAAAGGAGGATTTCTCTGGAAGTGATGATGCCGAAAACGTCTTCCAGGAAGAGGCCGGTAAAGTAACCGATATTTTCCAGGTTTTGCAGCAGAAAACCGTCAAGCCCTTCAGCCGCCATTCCGCTTCGGAGCCGCCGCTGTCGGTTTCGCAACAATCTCTTAGAGTAAAGCGGCCAGGAGGGCCTTTTGAAGGTGGAGACGGTTTTCGGCCTGGTCCCAGACGATGGAATTAGGGCCATCAATTACCTCGTCGGTTATCTCTTCTCCGCGGTGGGCAGGCAGGCAGTGCATCACCAGCGCCTTGGAGGCGGCGTTTTTCAGAAGGTCGCCGTTCACCTGATAGGGACGGAATATTTTTTTCTGTTTTTTTATCCCTTCCTGGCCCATGCTCACCCAGGCGTCGGTATAGATGAAGTCAACGTTTGCAAGGCTGATTTTTGGGTTGTTGGTGATGGTTATCTTCTTGTGGCCGTTCTTCAACTTCGCCAGCACCTCTTTCCGGGGCTGATAACCTTTTGGAGTTACCACCAGCATTTCCGCGCCCAGGAGGTCTGCCGCCTGCATAAGGGAGTGGCAGACGTTGTTGCCGTCTCCGAAATAGGCCAGTCTTACATCTTTAAAACTGCCCCTTTTCTCCCAGATGGTGTAAAAATCAGCCAGGGCCTGGCAAGGATGGTGGAGGTCGGTCAGTCCGTTGATGATTGGAATGTCGCTGTACTTTGCCAGTTTCTCGGTCTCCGTTTGCTCAAAGGTGCGAATCATTATTCCGTCCAGATACCGGGAGAGGGTGCGGCCGGTATCGGCCATCGTCTCCCCGCGGGAAACCTGGGTGCCTTCCGCGAAAAGGTTTAGGGCGTGGCCGTCTAATTGCAGCATCGCCACTTCAAACGAGGTGCGGGTCCGGGTGGACGGCTTGGTAAAGACCATGCCCAGGACCTTTCCCTTTAAAATCGGGACGCGTAACTCTCCGCGGTTGTGCCGGTTTTTAAGGTCTTTGGCCAGTTCAAAGAGATGAAAGACCTCATCGGCAGTCAGGTCGCTTACCTGCAAAAAGTCTTTTTTCCTCAACTTAAACATTGTTTTAGGATGGAGAGGCCGAGGTCGGCCTCGTCCCTGGTTAGGGTAAGGGGCGGCATAACCCGTAAAACGTTATGCTGGGTACAGTTGACCAGCAAACCGTTTTTCTGCGCTTCCTCGGTAATTTTCGCAGCGGGGATTTTCAACTCTACGCCGAGCATCAGGCCGATTCCCCGGACTTCTTTTACCAGAGGCGAGATTTTGCGCAGCCGTTCTTGCAGGTATGCGCCCATTCTTACCGCGTTTTCCAACAGTTTTTCTTTCTTAATCGCTTCCAGCGCCGCCAGCGCTGCGGCGCAGACCAGAGGTCCGCCGCCAAAGGTGGAGGCGTGAGCGCCCGGCGAAAGGATGTCAGCGTATTTTTCGGCGATGATGATGGCGCCGATCGGAACGCCGCCGCCCAGCGTTTTGGCCAGGGTCATTGCGTCCGGCGTCACCTGATAGCGCTGAAAAGCGAAGAGTTTTCCGGTGCGGCCCATCCCGGTCTGGACTTCGTCAAAGATGAGCAGAATTCCATTTTGGTTGCAGAGTTGGCGCAGGTTCTTCAGAAAGCCGGGCCGGGCCGGGTTGACCCCACCCTCGCCCTGGATTGGTTCAATACAAATAGCCGCAGTCCTTGGACCCAGAACTTTTTTAACGCTCTCCAGGTCGTTGAACTTCGCCTTTCGGAAACCGGAGGGCAGAGGTGAGAAACCTTTTTGTACCTTGCGCTGGCCGGTCATCGTCAGGGTGGCCAGGGTCCGGCCGTGAAAAGAGCCGGTAAAGGAAATAATCTGGTAACGGCCGTCAGGGTGGCCGGCGAGCCGGGCCAGTTTGATGGCCGCCTCGTTCGCTTCCGCGCCGCTGTTGGCAAAGAAACATTTACCGGGGAAACTGGACCGGACGAGTTCTTTCGCCAATTGCGCCTGCAGGGGGTGCAGAAAATTGTTGGAGAAATGGATGGCTTTCTTTGCCTGCTCCGTGACCGCCTTGACTACCCGCGGGTGGCAGTGGCCGATTCCGCTTACGGCCCAACCGGGAAAGAAGTCAAGGTAGCGCTTGCCCTGGATGTCGGTTACCCAGGCGCCTTCCCCCTTCACCAGACACAGGTTGGTCCGGCGGTAGGAAGGGACGACGTACTTTTGATACGCTTGTAAAACCTCTTTTTCCGTCATTTTACACTAAATGAATGAAGGCGAATTGGTATCATTCCGGGACGATCTCCGTGCCTACCCCCTGGTTGGTAAATATCTCCAGCAGGAGGGTGTGCGGTATGTGGCCGCCGACCAGGTGGACTTTGGCTACGTTGTTTTCCATGGCGTATAGCCCGGCGCGTATCTTGGGCAGCATTCCCGCGGTAATAATTTCCTTTTCAATCAGCGCTTTTGCCTGGCTGGGCCGCAAAATCGAAATCAGGCTTTCTTCGTTGCTTCGGTCGCGCATAATGCCGGCCTGGTCGGTCAGGAATACCAGTTTTTCAGCCGAGAGTCCGACCGCAATTTTGCTGGCGGCCGCGTCGGCATTAATGTTATAGAGCAGGCCGTCGGCGCCGAACGCCAGAGGTATGACCACCGGGATAATGCCTGCCCGGCAGGTTTCGTCAAAGAAAGAAGCGTTTACTTCTTTTATCTCGCCTACCAGTCCGAGGTTTGCTTCGGTCAGGGTAAGTTTAATTGCGCCTAATACCCGGTCTTCCGGAAACACCCCCCTGGCTTTGCCGCCGAGTTCCTCAATCAGAGAAATTAATTCCCGGTTGACGGCAAGAAGCGTTTCCTTGATTACCGCAATTGTCTCTGCGTCGGTATAGCGCAAACCATTCACGAAACGGGTTTTAATTTCTTGGGCGGCCAGCGCTTCGGAAATCCTGGGCCCGCCGCCGTGCACCAGGATAACCTTGATTCCCACCGCGGACATAAAAACAATATCTTCCAGGATTGTACGCGCCAGCCGTGGTTCGCGCATGACTGAGCCGCCGTACTTGACCACCGTGAACTTATTCTTGAAGTTGAGGATGTACGGCATCGCCTCAACCAATACCTGGGCTTTCTTCGTTGCCTCTTCCATAGGTTAGGGACCCTTTCTTTTTGTTGTCATTCTGAATTTTATTGTGCGTAGCGCACGATTGATTTTAACAGGCGCAGTCCATCCACCGACTTTCCTTCTTGCCGCGTCCAGGCCGGATGGCAGTAGGGATACAGGAACCGTTCCGGATGCGGCATCATTCCCAGGATGTTGCCTTTCTCGTTCGTCACCGCCGCAATCGCTTCTACGGAACCGTTAGGGTTTTCCGGGTAATCAAGGGCCGCGCTTCCGTCGGGTCCTGCATACTGAAAAGCAACCTGTCCGTTTTTCTTCAGCGTTTTCAGGTCTTCCTTTTTTTCGGTCAGGAATTTTCCTTCTCCGTGCGCCACCGGCAGGGTTATCGTTTCTCCGGACAGCCCGGAGAGCAGCGGAGATTTTCCGGTACAGCGCAGGTAGATCCACCGGTCTTCAAAACAACCGGAATCGTTAAAGGTCAAAGTGGTACAAACCGCATTTTCCCTCTGCGAAAACGGCAGCAGGCCTGTTTTAACCAGAACCTGAAAACCGTTGCAGATTCCGATGATGGGCCGGCCGCTCTCCGCAAAGGAAAAGACCTGTTCCTGTAATTTGAACCTCAGTTCGTTGGCCAGTACCTTTCCGGCGGAAAGGTCGTCTCCGTATGAAAACCCGCCCGGGATGACCAGGATTCCGTAGTCGGAAAGGGAGACGGAACCATTTAGCAGACGGCTGATGTGAACCCGTTCCGGCGCGGCGCCGGCCAGCGCAAAACCGTGTTCGGTTTCCCAGTCGCAGTTGGCGCCGGCGGTGCGCAGTATTAAAACCTTCACCTTTCCCATGTTTTAATAAACGAAGGGGTTACAAAAGAATAAACCCCTTTATTATATCACTAAATTATTTCTGCTACCATTTGCTCCACATATCGGCCAATTGCCGGTGCAGCGGTTAAACCGGGAGATTCAATTCCGATCAGATTAATAAATCCCGGCAACCCCCTTTTCTCCTCATGCGTAATTATGAAATCTCTCATTGGTTCTCCGGGTTTTTGAACTTTCGGACGGATACCGGAGGTATCCGGTTTCAAGTCCTCAAGTTCCACAAAGGGTAAAAATGGTTTGACCGAACGGTAAAACAATTCCTTGTTTGTTTCGTCTACGTCATAATCAATTTTATCCACATAATAGTCGTAAGGTCCGAGTTTCATCATTCCCTGAAGGTCGGGTACGGTGTGGATTCCGATAAAACCCGGCTTGGGAGGAGTTGGGTAGATCAGCCTTTGCGCAAACACATGCTTACCTCCGCCCAGGCTGAAGTATTCTCCCTTACAATAATAAACGCGATAGCCCGCTTCCTCAATATCAATACCGGCCAGCGCCGCGATATTACTTGATTCCAGGCCGGCGCTATTAATTAGAATCTTGGTCGAGAAAAAGAACGTTTCACCGTCGCTGTCTTTAACTCCAATCTGGTAACCGTCAGGGATTTTTTCGATTGATTTAACTTCGCATCCGTAGATAATGTCTGCGCCGGAATCTTTAGCTTTTATTTCCCAAAACTTCATTAAACGGTGCGAATCGATGATTCCCGACGAGGGGGCAAAAATGGCCGCGCAAGCAGTAACATGGGGTTCAAGTTCCCGGACTTCTTTTGAAGATATTATGCTCAGATTTTCGGCTCCATTTCTTTTCCCTTTTGCCAGGAGGTCTTCCAGGTCTTTTACCTGTTTTTCCGTAACGGCCACAATCAATTTCCCCGTCTTTTTATGCGGAATGCCGTTCTCTTTACAAATCTGATAGAGCAGAATATTTCCGGCTACGCAGAGTTTCGCTTTGAGAAAACCCTCCGGATAATAAATCCCGGCGTGTATGACTTCGCTGTTTCGGCTGCTGGTCTCTTGCCCGAAACCACTATGTCTTTCTACCAAAATAACATTCCGGTCTTTTCGGGCTACCTGCGAGGCGATAGACAGACCAACGACACCGGCTCCGATGATCGTAATATCCGTTGTCTCCATTCTTGTTGTCCCTCTCTTTTATCCCTTTCGTTTTGCCATCTTTTTCGTTAAGTTACTGCTTTTCAAATTGTACCGCTTTTTTCTTTCCAAGGTCAAGTATTATCAGAGGGGACGCCAAGGCAATGTTTTCTGAATAGAATTATAGAATTAACGTGGTATAATTAAGCGATATGAAGTACTTAAAAGTTGTTACGGGACTAACCGGACCGGCCGGGAGTTATGGAATTTTGAAAGGGGAAACAATTTACCTGCTTGACCATTCTCCTTTTTCAGGTTCTGCGGAGGAGACCGGGGTTTCCGTGCCGCTGGTGGAAGTGAAGAGGTTCCTGCCGCCGGTGGAACCGCCAAACATTATCGCCCTGGGTTTAAACTACGTTGAGCACGCTAAAGAGGGCAAGTGGGATTTGCCGTTGGCGCCGGTTATCTTTCTGAAGGCGACCACCAGTCTGGCCGGACATCTGGCGTCGATTATCCTGCCGGCGGAGGCGCCTTCCGAGGTTGATTACGAGGTGGAATTGACTATTGTAATCGGGAAAGAGGCGAAGAACGTTCCGGAAGAAAAAGCGCTTGATTATGTTTTCGGCTACACCTGCGGAAACGACGTCAGCGCCCGGGATTGCCAGATGCGGACGGATAAGCAGTGGGCCAGGGCAAAGTCCTTTGACACTTTTGCGCCAACCGGCCCGGTCATTGAAACGGAACTTGACCCCTCCGGTTTGGCGGTGCAGTCCCGGCTGAACGGAAAGGTGATGCAGGCTGGAAACACCAGAGACCTTATTTTCAAGGTACCGGCCATTGTCAGTTACCTTTCCCGGCAGATGACTTTGCTTCCGCAGACTCTGATTATGACCGGCACTCCGCCGGGCGTCGGTTTTGCCCGCAAGCCCCCGGTCTTTCTTAAACCCGGGGACCGGATAGAGGTTCAGATAGAGGGTATCGGGATATTGATAAATCCGGTGGCACAAGAGCGTCATTGCGAGTGATAGCGAAGCAATCTCGTTTGCGCGGTTTCATACCTGGACTGCTATTTCTTTTTCAGGTACATTTACCTCAAAAATTCCAATTCTGTTAATTGTAAAATCCTAATTGTCATCCGGAACTGGTTTTGCGAAGGATCTCGTAGTACGATTCTACGTAGCGCGAGGCTTGAATTCGGGGACACCATACTAATTATGGTAACAGGTTAGCTTCAGAAAGTAGGAAAATCCGCAAACCCTTTACAGGATTGTTTTTAGGTTAAGAATCCCCCGCT
>JAHJUB010000058.1 GCA_018829455.1 Candidatus Omnitrophota bacterium | reverse complement strand
TTCTATTAATATGTGTTGACTAATTACTATAGTTTATAAAAGAGATAATATACGATGTCTCCTTGATGGAGACACTTAAATTATGCTAAAATCTTAAGTAATTAGTCCTCTGTGAAAATCCAGGTTAGAGAAAGAACCGCTCTACGACTTGCTTTCTCAACACAATTACAAAATGCCTGTAGAGCCTGAAAGCCCGAAACAGTTGACACTATTCAGTTGACAGTTGGACAGTAGTGATAAAATATACTATTTTGACACCGGGATACGGAACGCCATCCTGCGCGATTTCCGAGGGTTGAACCAGAGGCCGGACAAAGGCGAACTGTTAGAAAGTTTTGTTTTGCACCAGATGCAGGAAAACCTGAAAATATCACAGGATATTTACTATTGGCGCACGCGGGAAAAGGACGAGGTTGATTTTGTTTTGGTTCAAGACCGGATTCCGATTGCAATTGAAGTCAAATCAAAAATGGACTTGATGGAGATACCCGCCGGAATCAAACAATTCCTGAAAAAATACCCGGAATGCAAGCAGGCCGTGGTTCTGAATGAACATCTTTACGGGAAGCTGATTTTTCAGAATAGAAACATATTATTTGCCCCGCATTATTACGCCTCGCTTATTCCGTCTCTTTTTGAACGAGATTCCTGAAAAGACGGCCGGAAACAGATCTGCGGACAGAATCCAATTTTGCACGACACAATTTTGTACGCCTCTTGACAGTCAAAGACAAATGATGTAACATTATACAACAAATATGTTGTATTCGGTGACCTAAAATGGATAGAGCCCAACTTATTGAAGAAATACAGAAGATGGCGGTGAAAATTGTTGCCACCAATCCGGCGGGAAACCGGCTGTTGTTGATTGGCGGATTCAGATACCGGCTCTTAGACGCAAGCGCCCGGACGTCCACCGACCTGGATTATCACTGGCCGGGAGAACTGGAGGAAAAGCAACAGGAACTTATCGTATTGTTCCAAACAAAACTGCTTCCGGAAGTGAACCGGGCATTCAGTTACGAAGGAACGGTGAAATCTGCAACCGGACCTGATTCTGAATCTGACGACGTCAAGGTCATTGAACTTGCTTTCTACAAGACGGATGTCCCCGGAAGCAGAATTGAAATTCCGGTGGATATCACGCGGATTGAATGCCTTGATGCGCCGATTGTGAAAACCGGCGATGGAGTTGTATTTCTGACCGCCTCGGAAGCGGACATGATTGAGAGCAAGATAATTGCCGTTTTGAATCGTGTGCATGTGGAAGCGCGTGATTTAGTTGACATCTTTCTCTTTCAAAACCGATTTGGACCGGACGCTCCCGACAGGATAGCGAGAAAGTTAGCGAAACTGCCGTTGAATTCCACAAATGTCTCCAACCGGTTGGGGATGTTGACGAACGGGAGAAAACAATATGTCCGGGCAATCGGAGAAATCATTGAGACCCAGTTCACAACCGAAGTGGCCGACCGGATTATGGAAGGCGGAGGCGCGGAAACGGTGTTTGACCAAAGCATCCGGATTATTCAGGATAAGGTGGGTATAAAACCTGCGGAATAAGATGAAGACCTTGAAATGGCAACAGTATTTGGAAGAGCAACTGGTCCAAGAGAAAAAACTCTTCACGGTTGCGGAACTGGCAAATGTTGCCGCCACGTCTCACCACGCCTTAAATGTGGAATTGGAACGACTCACCAAACGCGGTGTGCTTGCAAAGTACGCACGCGGCGTTTACGGAGCGCCGAATAAGGCAGCGCCGGCAGACCTGGTCCGGTATCTGGATGCGCATGCATATATAACGTCAGATTATGCCTTGTTTCATCACGGAATGATTACGCAAGTCCCTAAAACATTTACCTGTTTTACCGACCGTCGGCATAATCGTTCCCGGTTAAGAAAAACTTCGTTAGGCCGTTTTGTTTTTGTAACGGTAAAAAAACCGATATACGCTCCTCCCGCCGGCGCTTTGATCGCCCCAGGGGAACAAGCGCTCTATGATTTTGTATATCTGATGCGCCGGCAGGGGGTTAATCCAAAAAACGTGGTTACTTTTCGCAATTTGAACAATCTCCGGCAACAGTCTAAAGATTACGCTCTTCATTATCCAACCAGCGTGAAGAAGGACGTCACCGACCTATTAAAGCCGGCCAAAGAATAGGGAAGGCAGCGTGGTGGGCTTGTTTTAACGATGGAGAATTTGACGAACTTCGCAAAAGAAGCATAAAATATCAAGTAATAATGAAGAAGGCGGGAGCAACCGGAACGAAGAAAAAAAAGAAGGGGTGGACCGCGCATTGGGGCGCCTACCTGTTTCTCCTGCCTAATTTACTGGGTTTCCTTGCTTTCACGGTCGGGCCCACACTTTGGTCTCTGTTGCTTTCTTTTACCGACTGGGACATACTTACGCCGATGAAGTTCGTCGGTTTCGCCAATTTCGCCAAACTGTTAGGTTTCCACCAGACCGCAACCGGACTGGCCGCCAACGACCCTTACTTCTGGTATTATCTCTGGAACACCATCTTCTACATGTTCTTCATCCCGGTGAGCATGGCGCTTTCCCTCTTGATGGCGCTCCTGATGAACAAAAAGTTCAAGGGAATTACGGCTTTCCGCACCATCTACTTTCTGCCCACCGTCTGTTCCGCAGTCGCGCTCTGCCTCCTGTGGAGATGGCTCTATAACCCGGATTTCGGCTTAATCAACACCTTTCTGGCTAAGATAGGCGTTACCGGTCCGGAGTGGCTCTCCAGCACTAAGTGGGCGAAACCGGCCATCGCTTTAATGGGACTCTGGGGCGGGCTCGGCGGGTTTAACACCATCCTGTACCTGGCCGCGCTCCAGGGCGTTCCCCGGCAACTCTACGACGCAGCCGACGTGGACGGCGCCAACTACTGGCAGAAGTTTCGTTACATCACCCTGCCTTCCATCACCCCGACTATCTTCTTCATTTTCGTGATGAGCTGTATCGGCGGTTTCCAGGGCGGGTTTATGTCCGCCTACATCATGACCGGCGGCGGACCGGCCGGCGCCACCACGACGATTGATTACTACATATACAACAACGCTTACCAGTGGTTCAAGATGGGGTATGCCTCTTCCATCGCCTGGGTCCTTTTCGTCCTGGTCTTTACCGCCACCCTCCTTAACTGGAAGTACGGCGGCCGGAAGGTGAAATATGTCTAATCCAATGATGACCCGGTTGGAATCGAAACACCGGAAAGAAGCGAAGAGCGCTTTCGGGAAAACAGTTTGGTATCTTGTCCTGGGGCTGGGCGCAATCACCATGCTGGTTCCCTTCTTCTGGATGCTCTCTACCTCCCTGAAGGAAGCCGGCGCGGTCTTCACCTTTCCGCCCCAGTGGATTCCGAAGCCGATTCTCTGGCGAAACTACGCTGACGCCTGGAACGCGGTGCCGTTCGGACGGTTTTACCTCAACTCCATCTTCATCTCAATCAGTCAGACTTTCGGAGTCCTTCTGACCAGTTCCCTGGCGGCTTACGCGTTCGCCCGGCTGGAGTTTCCGGGCCGGGACAAACTCTTCTTCCTCTACCTGGCCACGATGATGCTGCCGGGCGCGGTCACGATGATTCCCGTCTTCATCCTCCTGAAAATGGTTGGCTGGATTGATACCTACAAAGCGCTGATTATTCCGGGCCTCTTTACCGCCTACGGAACTTTCCTCCTGCGCCAGTTCTTTATGAGCATACCCGGGGACCTGGAAGACGCGGCCCGAATTGACGGATGCAGTAAGATGGGCATTTACCGCCACGTGGTCATACCACTTTCCAAGCCGGCCCTGGCCACCCTGGGGACGATGACCTTCATCGGTTCGTGGAACAGCTTCATGTGGCCGCTCATCGTCACCAACAGCATGGAGAAGAAGACCCTGCCCATCGGGCTGGCTTCGTTTCAGGGGCTTTATACCACCGACTGGACCCTGCTGATGGCGGCTTCAATAATCGTGATGGTTCCCACTCTGGTCGTATTTATCTTCAACCAGCGGTTCTTTGTGGAAGGGATTAAACTCTCGGGAATGAAGGGATAGTAGAAAAGAAGCGACCCTGAAAGGGTCGCACTACGAAAGAAACAGGCGGGACGCCTGTCCTACTACGTTCGGGAGGGGACATAGCCCCTCCCCTATATTGAAGAATCTCCAACCGATCAATTCAGTATTGACTTCTCCGTCTGCGGGTCAAAGAACCGCATCTGGCTTTGCTCAAAGGAAATTTTCACCTCTTCGTCCACCTTTCGCACCTCACCGGTAACAAAGCGGCGGCAGAGAAGCAAATGCTTGCCCATCCTCAAGTGCAGCAGCGTCTCGTTGCCCAACGATTCCACCACTTCCACCCGGCTGGAGATACCCCCGCCGTCAACGATTGAAACGTGTTCCGGTCTTATCCCGAAACAGATTTCTTTGTCCTGATACGGCTTTATCCGCCCGGAAATTTCCGGGGTAAGCGGCACCTTAAAATCCTCGGTTTTAAAATGGAAAACGCCGCCTTCCGCCACAATCTTCCCATCCAGGAAATTCATCGGCGGCGAACCGATAAAGCCGGCGACGAACTTGTTGGCGGGAAACTGGTAGAGGTCGTTCGGGGTGGCAACCTGATGCGTGAGCCCGTCCTTCATCACCACGATCCGCTCGCCCATGGTCATCGCCTCCACCTGGTCATGGGTGACGTAAATCATCGTCGCCTGAAGCCGCTGGTGCAGTTTGATAATCTCCAGCCGCATCTGCACCCGCATCTTGGCGTCAAGGTTGCTCAAAGGTTCATCAAAGAGAAAGACCTTCGGTTTGCGGACAATGGCCCTACCAACCGCTGCCCGCTGCTGCTGACCACCGGAAAGTTCCTTCGGAATCCGCTGCATCAGTTCCTGAATGCCCAGGATTGCGGCCGCCTCTTTGACCCGCGTTTCAATCTCAGGGTTGGGTATCTTCCTCAACTTCAGACCAAAAGAGAGGTTATTGTAGATGGTCATGTGGGGATAAAGGGCATAGTTCTGGAAGACCATGGCGATATCCCGGTCTTTGGCCGGAATGTCGTTGACCAATTTATCGTCAATGTAGATTTCGCCCTCGGTAATATCCTCCAGCCCGGCAACCATGCGCAGGGTAGTTGACTTCCCGCACCCGGACGGCCCGACCAGGACCAGAAACTCTTTGTCCTGAACTTCCAGGTTAAAATCTTTGACTGCGGTTACTTTCCCGCCGTAAACCTTGCCTACGCCTTTTAAGGTTACCTTCGCCATTTTTTCTCCACTTGTACTGCCAGTTTTAACGGTTTAGTATAATTATAGCACAATTTCGCGTTTTCTTTCACAACCGAAAATGATGGTCCGAAAAGGATGAAGAGTTTTTAGAAGGAAAATTGACACCGCTTCTTAACCTGGAATTCTTTTCAGGAATGGGACATCATCGAAATGGCGATCGAAGGAATGAATTTCGTCAATTCCATGGCGACGTGCGACGATAGCATTATAGGCATCAATGAAGTCAATTTTCTCCGATTGGTATAAAGCCAGCGCATCGAGAAGCACGCCCTTGTTTGTCACTTCCAGATTCTGCGTGTTCAGAATAAGAGAAACCTTTTCTATCACTTCCCGTTTTCCGAGTTCGTAATAAGACGATAGCGTCCATACAATTTCGGCTATGACTAGTTCTGTGGTGAAAAGCATCGCTTTGCCGGCAACCGCCTTGCGGAACAGGTTTTCACAATAGCGGTAACCCGCCTCTTCATCCCTGGTGAGAAAACGAAGAAAGACGTTCGTGTCCACAAACTGCCTTTTCATGAACGCCGCTCCCGTCCGATCTTCTTGCCCACCGCGGTACGCACCTTATGAAAATCCATCGGCTTCTCCCGACTTGGTATCTTTACCGTCCCACCCAGATCAAGAATATTCCCCGTCAGAGGATAAAGCACCGCCCGATTGCTCTCCGCGATAACCACCACCTTATCGGAGGGCTTCAGGTGAAGCGCTTCCCGGACTTCCTGCGGCAGTGTCATCTGACCTTTTGAAGTAAGTGTCGCAACCGGCATTGTTCTCCTTTTTCTTACATTATAAATTATCCTTACAATTTTGTCAAGCCCTTACGAAACCCAACAATGCTTTCTGCTTTACAAAATTATAACGCTTTCTTCTTTCTGTGGGCAATTCGTGATATTGCTACTTTTAAAATGATTCTGCTATAATTAACCCCGCATTCCCCATATGAAGACAAAAATTTGTCTGGACAAATTGACCTTTCTCCGTCTATAATATAGATAGAAACAGACGAAAAAAGGAGAGACCTAATGGTTCGGTAAACTCACCATGCTGAGTAGAATCGAAGCATGGGTGAAAGTAAAAACAGCTATTTTCGAGTAAGATTTAATCAAAAATTGAAGATCGGGTTCAGAGGAACCCAGGTTTACCTACCGAAACCAGCCTACGCTAAAGCTACGGCGGGTAAACTTTAGTGTAGGCAGGTAACATCTGACGGAGGATTAGTAGCAATAAGAGAGATGGACGAACAATTAGGATTAACAAAAATCGCCGGGGAATATCTGGAAGATAAAAGACACGGTAAAAACATCCAACATGAGATGGAGGGATTACTGCGGCAGAGTGTGTATTCACGCCTGGGAGGATACGAAGACACCAATGACGCAGAAGGATTGAGGAAAGACCCCGGGATGAGAGCAGTAATCGGAAATCGCGCCCTGGCAAAGACCGGCGCAGGAGAGACAACCGTAGGCAGGTTTGAGAAGGAGATACTACTGGAGGGAAACAATCTGAACAATCTGGATGAGATACTAAAGAAATGGACAGAGAAGGTAGATTCGGTGCGTGGTATCAGGGAAACAGTGTTGGATATAGATAGTTCCGAGAGCCCGGTGTATGGAGAACAGGAAGGGTCAAGTTACAACGGACATTTTCTCTCAAGGTGCTATCATCCATTATTTGTATTCAACCAGTACGGTGATTGCCTTAAGGTAAAGCTAAGACCGGGTAATGTGCATAGCGCAGACGGATGGCAAGAATTTCTGGAACCGATATTGAGATCTTACGCCGGGAAAGGGATAAACATAAAGGTGCGAGGGGATGCCGCCTTTGCCATACCGGGTCTGTATGAATTATGCGAAGAACTGGGAATAGACTATGCAGTACGGATAAAAGAAAATAAGAAATTGGCGGAGTTGGTGGCGCCATATGCAAAGCGGTCGGTGGGCAGACCCGGAAAGAACCCGGTGATAAAATATGTCAGTTTCCAGTACCGCGCCGGTTCGTGGGAAAAGGAACGGAGAATAGTAGCGAAGATAGAGCACCATCAGGGAGAGTTATTCCCCAGGATAGGATACATCGTAACCAG
>JAHJUB010000232.1 GCA_018829455.1 Candidatus Omnitrophota bacterium | reverse complement strand
TGGCTAACTCCGATTGGCCATCCCTCATTCACATGCACTGTAGACCCATTTAAATCGGACTCCTAAACATGAATTCAAAAACAGGAGCTAAGCAACATCCTGTTGCAAGTTTGGATCATTAAAAAGGTCACAAAGTAACTACGTCCCCTATTCGCGCACATTCTCATTAAGGAAATTTAGGAGATTGTATCGCAAGAAGCTGAGTGTGGTAGCAAACCCATAGTTCTCCCATGTTTTCTTCAACTGCTTCTGGTTCCGCTAAAATTTCTTCCCATTTCTCATCAACTTGTTTCTCGTCATCCATGGTCATAATTTTGTCAATTAAAGTTCCCATAATATACCTCTTAAAAAGGATGAAGTTTTCTTGTCTACAATGGGTCAGAAATCAATGACCTCCTCCCCGCCGAATGATTCTATAACCTCTAGTAATAATTTTAGATTTTGACAACTGTTCTTAACCTCCTCTTCTAAATCAAGCAAGTGTTGGACGTTTGTTACTGTGGATGTCATGCCGCTAATAAGCCCATTAACCTTAAGAACGAAGTCCACGTCATGTATTTTGTAACTCGTAAGAACGTATTCTCCAATTTTGGCTTTTTTTATTAATGCATCCTCTTCAGGTGTAAGTTCGACTTCCCTCTGCATTTTAGCCAGAAATGGATGCCTTTGCTTCCCCCGAACACACCCTTCTTTTCATCTTGTTCTCTACGAATGATCAATTTCATTGTCTTTCCCCTTCCCTCCGCGGGCTTATCTCTATCTCAACTGTTAGCACCCTGTGTGCGGAGAATTTATCAGGGCCTAACTCTCGCTATCTCAGCTATTGGCTACGTTGACCGTGTTCTTCATTTCAGTAGACGGTATCGCTTTGAAAGACGGGGCTTATGAGGTAAGGAGGTGGATAGCAACCCCCTTACCTCCACAGCCCATTCATCCCATCCATAAATGGTCTGGCTTTCTGCGGGATTTTTATAGAGTGTCCACTCGAACAGATAAAATCATAGCTTATGCACAGCTGCACTTGATTTTTCCTGTTCCTTTGCAATGACTACAGGTGGCCATTTTGCTGAGTATCGCGCCAACATCCTTTTTTCCTTTGCCTTTACATTGAGGACAGTCGACAACCTTTTTTCCTTTACAAATTGGGCATGTCATAATCCAACCTCCTTTCCTTGCTTTTATTGGTATTGTTCCTGTCTTTGAAACTAAATCCCACTCCTTGAAAACAGGCGCTTCATGGCTCTGCTCAAGAGCCCTTCTAAGAACCAAGTATCCGCCCTAAAGGCGTGCTCAGACAGAACCAACGCAACTAAGGGGATAACAATCCCTTTTTCTTTCCAACCTTTCCTTTATCACCAAAGACACCGGTTTCTACAACGTCCCCGGTCCATGATGAAACTCTTCCCGTCTCTTCAGAGAAGACGCCGGTTTCGATCGTAAAATTCCCATCGTCATTCATTGTTCCGACTTTACTTCCCAAAAGCGTATCTTCGTAAATGTCCCCATCATCGTCAACACGATAATCATTTCCTTTGTACGTGAATCGTTCTCCCATAGCTCCCTCCTTTTTGCCTAATGAATAGCGTTTTATCCATCGTTCAACCTTATATAGTCAGGGTAGCTCCCTTCCTCGTAGATATTTCAGCCTATTGTCGAAATAAGATCAAGGGACCTTGTTTAAGAGGCATGACGTCGGTCTCCTCATTTCGGTGGAAAATCACTCACTTAACCGGTGCCTATTCAATACTCATGAGTGCTATTTAAGTTTAAACCACCAGTAGGCACCTGCGGCCAAGGCCAGAAGCACAAACAGCAAATAGAACCCACCGATCAGAAACAGAAACGCCGGTACGATCAGTACGAGAAATACTTTCCACGAACCAGAAGAGGATGCCGCGGCAACTTTCTTACCACTCACTCCGGACTCCATATCTTCAGCGATTTTTAAGTTGTTTTCAGCCTGTTGTCTTACATTTGCTTCCATTCCACCTTCATCGACAGGATCAACAACATCGGCTTCTAATATTTTTCTAAAATATTTGCGTGCGCGTTCTTTATCTCCTTTATTCTCATAATAAAGGGCACCTAATTGAAGAAGCATTATTAACATCGGAGTACTGGGCAAATAGTCAAATAGCTGCAATTTTGTTTCGTAAAAAGCTATTGCATCGTCGGCACCTTCCTTTTTTTGAATTGCATCTGCTTGAAAGGAATATAAGACATCTAATTTCCCAAGAAGAGCTCTATTTTCGGAAAAGTAGCCATACTTTCCCTCAGAGTCCATCAATACGGCCTTTTCCATCTGGTTAATTGCATTCTGAAACTCAGGTGTGGCTGTCAGTTGTTCTATGTGTTCGCCGGCCAAATCTGTATTGACAAGATTTGAATAAGTTGAACCCAAAAAATATCTGGCACACATCTCGTCATCCTGAGGTAATCCCAATTCGATAGCGGCTTCAAATTCGCTGATCGCCGCATCATTAGCTTTAATCACACCGTGTTGCAGGGCTTTTGCGTAGTGATTTTGTGCCGGGCTTTCTAAAAAATAATCACAAGAGTTATCCGGCTCAATATTTTGATTATAGTTTTGACTTTCCGAAGCCCCACAAACGTTTTTGGGTAACTTGTGTTTACATCTTTTACATTCATTCTCGCTCATTTCCACCCTCCCTAAAATGCTTGTTAGCCCTCTGGTTGCATAAAAAAACACCAGCAACACGCATAGTGTGTCAAGTATTATTTGCCTGGTACCTGTCCCCTTTCTTTTCGTCCTGGTCAAATATTGCCCCTGTTTTCATTTTAGAAAGACATATCGCTTAAAAGGTGGAGGTGAAGGCAATGAGATAAGGAGCTATACCTTGTTCCTTATCCCAATCGCTCTTGGGCTCTCTTGGATTTAAGAATAGCTTATGCACAGCTGCACTTGATTTTTCCTGTTCCTTTGCAATGACTACAGGTGGCCATTTTGCTGAGTATCGCCCCAACATCCTTTTTCCCTTTGCCTTTACATTGAGGACAGTCGACAACCTTCTTTCCTTTACAAATTGGGCATGCCATAATCTCACCTCCTTTCGCTGCTTTTATAGTTGTTGTTCACGTCTTGACATTGACCTCTCTTCCTTACAAAAAAGGGCGCTTTGTGGCTCTGCCCAAGAAGGCTTCTAAGGACCAAGTATCCACTTTAAAGGCGGGCGCAGACAAACTCCATACTCAGTCCGGATGTACATTTGAAATCGTAGCCGAGAAGGAAAAGGCTCCTTTGGGTTTGTTACGGTCAAAGTTTTTCGTAGGACGAGCATAATGGGATACCGAAATCGTGAATGTACCAAGTTTTTTGTCATCGCTTTGTATATCTTGCGACGAAGATTTTCTGAAAAGAAAGCTGGCTCGAGCTCTTTCACCAGGAGAACATAGTAAAAAAGATGAATGCGCAAAAACGTTTTTGGGTGATCTAAGATCATAGTTTGGGTCATTATGCCTACGTGCCATTCCACTGCTTTTCGCAACGGTGTATTCGTTGCCAGCGTCATCCGTTGCGAAAGCTTTTTCCTCGGATGGGTATCCAAGGGTAATTTCAAGTTCTTCTTTGGTCTGGTTAATGTAAGCCAAAGCAACCATTAGACCACCTTTTGAGGTGACTTTCAGAGATTCGATCTCAACAAGGAATTTCCCCACATCGACTGCTCTCCCTTTCTTCAACACGGGCCTCCTTATTGACGGCGAAGTAGTTGCTGTTGTTCCGGGTGCAACCATTGTGCCGGTTTCTATCTCCCTGGCCAGAAGTTCCTCGATGGCCTGGGTCTTCGGAATATTGCCCCGAGAAGAACCGATTATCTTCGCAGTATCTGTTGCCAGAACTTTAACTGAGAGCCTTATACTTTCACCAAAGGGAGTAACAGTGCCGATAAGAATAGCATCGACTCCTGATATCTGACCCAACTTCTTTACTGTCTTAGGATCCATTAATCCGGTCAAAGAGAGCTTGTGCTCTGAGAGGATTGTCCTTAAATGCATCCTATCAACCACCTCAAATGCTTTGCCGGCACTAACAAGCTCAGAAGAAAGCTCTTCAGCCAAAAATCTCCCAAGTTCCGTGATATTTCCCTGAAGGTCAGTGAAATCAACAACGGCTATTGTCTTTTTGCCTGATCTGGCAATTTTTTCAGCGATAGATATTGACAGGGTATTTATTTCCCTCTCATAGGCCAAGGAAAAATGGGGGATTGTCAGAAGGAAGATTGCTACCAAGATGCAGCAAGGTACCGCCTTAAAGCCCGGCTTTCTAATAATCAGCGATAAGTTGGTTATTTCCATGTCCTTCTCCTGTTAACTCTTTTTGATTAGAATTCGTTTCAAGTGTCGTTTCTT
>JAHJUB010000207.1 GCA_018829455.1 Candidatus Omnitrophota bacterium | reverse complement strand
GGCAGCCTTGGCCGCCGCTATAACCTCGCGATCGGAAGCACTCATCCTACCGTACGAGATGTTCTCCCGAATGGTCCCCCCAAAGAGGAGGGTCTCCTGGGGAACAATGCCGATCTGTTCCCTCAGAGACTTGATTCGTACGGCTCGTATGTCAAGACCGTCGATGATGACCCTCCCCTTGTCGGGGTCATAGAAGCGAGGGATGAGATTCACCAACGTGCTCTTTCCGGCACCGCTGGGGCCCACCAGGGCAACGATGTCTCCCGGACTCACCATCAGGTTGATGTCTCGCAGAACCTCATCACGAGGGTCGTAGTCGAAGCAGACACCTTGGAAGTGTACCAGCCCCTTTATGGGTGGCATGGGGCGCGCCCCACGGATCTCCTGCAACTCCGGTTGTGCGTCCAACAACTCGAAGACCCGCGCCGTGGCCCCCAATGCTTCCTGGAACTGGGCATATAGCCCTGTGAAAGCTGCTATAGGCCCGGCCACCATAACAGCATAGAAAAGGAAAGCCACCAGATCGCCTGGTGAAATGCGGCCAGAAATCACTTCATGGCCTCCATACCAGAGGACAGCAGTCAAAGCCATGAAAGCTAAAAAGGTGATTAGAGGTAAGAAAATTGCCCGGGCGCGCGCTCTCTGCATCGTAGTACGGAAATTGCGCTCCACCTGTCGTGTAAACCGCTCTGTTTCGTGCCCCTCCTGTGTAAACGACTTGACGATCCGAACACCGGAAATGGTCTCCTCCAGAACCGTTGCCACATCTGCTAGTCGATCCTGCACTTCCGTCGAGATGTTGCGCAGTTTGCGGCTAAAAAGGAAGACCGCCACTGCTACCAGGGGCGCTACCATCAACGTCAAGATCGTCAGCCGCCAATTGATGACAAACAACATCGTGATGCCGCCGCACAACGTAACAACCTGCTGAACCAGCCCCACGAAGTTGCTTGCCACGGCGGTTTGAACCACACTGACATCGTTGGTAACGCGGGACATAATCTCTCCCACTCTACGCTCTGAAAAGAAGCGCAGGGAGAGTTGCAGGAGATGGCGGTAGAGATGGGTCCGGAGATCAGCCACTACACGCTCGCCAACCCAGGCCAGCAGATAGCCATTGGCATACCCGAAGATCATTTGCACAACGAAGACGACGATGAGGCTGCCCACAATACGATTGAGCAACGTGAAGTCTTGGACAACAAAGGCAGAGTCAATCAGGTCCCTCAGGACCCAGGGGAGAACCAGGCTCAACAGGCTGGCAACGGTTAGACAGATGGCAGAGATGAGCAGACGTTTCCAGTAGGGCCTCATGTAGCCCAAAAGACGGCTGAAGCTCCTCACACTTGTGCCCTCCAGACGAGAACGCCAAAGTGCCTGTCGTCAGGAGAAAACGGCCATCTCCGGCCGAGGTTTTCAGAGATTGGGCACCTCCTCTGCCAGCGCTGGAAATCTCCAGGCACTAGCGCCAGCTTCGCCGATACGCAAATCCCTACCACGTCGAGGTCCGCATCAGCGACGCCAAGTATACCGTGGGCATAGTTCCCTGTCAAGACAAGAACAGCGGCGCCAGACAAATTGGGATAAGAGAGGCCAGGGATTGAAAGCTCTGGGGATCCTTCCCGGACACTTGACCAACAGGGCTATACTGTATATAGTAAGAAGCCCATCACCCTGCGAGTTGCTTATACACACGCAGGCACGTATCATGGTGATGGGACCATCATCTTAGAGCGGAGATACTTCACATGCGTAGAGTGGTCATCCCAACCGTGCTATTGCTGCTCCTCTTCTTGGCATCTCTGTCTGTCACGACGCCTGTCTCGACGAGCGCACAAGAACCCGTGGTGCACATCCTCTTCTTCCACTCCCCGGACTGTGTACATTGCGAGAACGTGGCGCAGGAGGTGCTTCCCGTGCTCCAAGAGAAGTACGCCTCCCAGCTCAAGATAGAGCATCTCAACATCTCTGATCCCACCATCTACCAGGCCCTGTTGGACCTTGAGAAGGCCTACGAGGTTCCCCCGGAAGAGGCAGCGATTCCTGAGATCTTCATCGGAAGGCATGTGCTGATTGGCGAAACCATCATCCGGGAGACCCTGGAGAGTTTGATCGAGGAGTATCTGGCGGAGGGAGGCACGGAGCCGATTCTACTCTTCGATGTCATCCCCTCTGCTTCCCCCGTGCCAACGGCCCTCTCTGGGGAGGACCGCCTACCCGAAGAGGAGTGTCGCTGGTGTCGTCGCCCCGAATCGAAGGAGCAGCCGGTAGTGCACCTCTACTACTTCTACGACCGCCTCTGCGACGAGTGTCTAGGGGTGAAGGCCGAGGTCCTGG
>JAHJUB010000057.1 GCA_018829455.1 Candidatus Omnitrophota bacterium | reverse complement strand
TGAGACACATTCCCAAAAAGACGGTCTTATGTCCAAAACCCTCCGCATAATGGAGAAAATTCAAAATTCCGGCGGTGTGAACGCAATTCCCGATGGTCGCTCCCAAAATTTTCATTTCTTATACCAATTCGCCTTCAATCAGATAGCATCGTTACCTGCGTCTTCGGCTGCGTCGGCGTACGTCGTTGTACGCCTCCTGGCCTCATCCTTGGGTGCCTTGCTCTCTGATTGAATTCGAACCGGTATGCTCTAATTTTGAATATGAATTAGTGTATTAGTCTCCCCGATATCACCCGTCCTTCCTACGAAGGATAAATCCACACCACCGAATCTTTGGCGGAAGATACGGTAATAGAGCAATTCCTCTTTTGACCTGAGTTTTGTATTATCGGGCAAGTTTCTTTCTTTGGCAAATTCTTTGTCGACTATTATTTTTTCTGCATATTGCAGGAATAAATTACCCAGACCAGTACCCTCCCAGAATTTAGCTTTTGGCCGGGACAGAATTTCTTCGGGTAAAATTCCCTTCAGGGCTTTTCGCAAAATCCATTTCTCAACCGCTGTCTCCCCCTGTTTTCGATATAACTTAAACTTCAAAGGAATTCTTGTTGCATATTGAAAAACGTTGAAATCAAGAAACGGCAGATGGACTGTAATTCCCGCTGAAGCCGCTGACCGATCGATTCGCTGGAGGGCAGTGTTATGAAGTTTGAAAGGCAAAAAACCTATTTCTACCGCCAAGGCGTTTCTGGAAAGCTGCTTGAGATAAGAATAACCGGCGAATAATTCATCACCGCCTTCACCGGAAAACACTTCCTTAACATATTCCGCCGAAAAATGCGCCAAAAGATAATTTGTTAATGTTGAGCGTACCAGAGGCGCATCAAAAGATTCCAACCGACAAATTACCTCCGGCAAAATTGCAAGTAAATCCTTAAAAGTTACAATTCGCTCGTGGTGAATCGTGTTCAAGTATTTTGCCGCGCGGTGCGCAAAGAAAAGATCCGGAGAATTCGGTAATCCAATAGAAAACGTATGTAGGTTTTTGACATGCCTGGAAAGAAGTCCTGCAATTGCGCTGGAATCAAGACCCCCGGAAAGCCAGGCACCGCATTTCCCGGATGGTTTTCTTGAAACTATAGCCTCTTCTATAATGTGTCTTAATTTTTCCGCAATGTCAGCTGATTTAATATTAAGCACCGGGTGAAATTTTTTCGGCGGCGTCCACCATCCCTTTGCGGAAGAATAAAGATAACCAGGCGGAAATTCTTTGACCTCAGGACTGATTCCGATCAATGTCTTCACTTCGGAAGCAAAGAATATTTCATTTGCTTCCCGGACATAATAAAGTGGTGTAATTCCCAACATATCACGGAAAAGGATGAATTCTCCGCTACTCTTAACCGCGGCAAGGGCAAGGGGACTGAACTGAATCAGATTTTCACTGTTCTTGTTAATGCATGATTCCAGCGCTGGTTCGTGTAAACCATCCCAAATACTTTTGATTGAATCAACGTTCAAGGCGTGCGCTTGAGTGCCTCTAAGCCCAAGTACACCCAGGGAGTAATTACTCCCTTCCAGTAAATGTACCCGGTAAGCGCCGCGCCTTGGCCGTGCCAATGCTTTAAACATACTTTGTGCGACATTTTTGTTTCTTTTCCCGAGCACTCCTGCAATTCTCACCATATTATTTTCTCATGTGAATATCGCGTTGCGGAAAAGGGATTTCTATGTTCTCTTCTTCAAACCTTCTTTTTATTTCCATATTAACCTGATCGCTAATTCCGAATTGTTCCTTTAAATCGGCAACCCAGTAAATCAAAAGCAGGTTAAGGGAAAACTCCCCAAATTCGGTAAAGAAAACCAGGGGAGGCGGGTCTTTCATTACATCCGGATGCGCCTGACAAATTTCCAATAGTATCTTTTTAACCCTGACCAGATCTGACCCGTATGCCACTCCAATCTTCTGGCGGGTTTTAACTTTAGTGTCGGGATAATTACGATTAACTACTTTGCTCTTGGCAATCATGGCATTAGGAATAATCATTACGGTATTATCAAAGGTAAGAATCTTGGTGGTTCGCAGACCAATTTCCTGGACGAAACCCGCTTCACCCGAATCTAACTGAATCCAATCGCCCACGTGAAAAGGTTTATCAAGGACGAGCATAAAACCGGATATCGTATTAGAAAGCGTTTCCTGGGCCGCCAGGGCAATTGCCAGCGAGGCAATACCCGCGGTTGCCAGGAAACCGCTGATATTAACCTTAAAATGTGACAGTATGATTGTTGCGGCGATAAAAAAGATTATAATGCTGATCACTCTGCTTAAAAGCGGAATAAATTCTTCATCAAAAGTAGTCTGCGTTCTGTGGGCAACATCCTCCAGATACCATTCTGAAATCGCCCGGAATATTTTGACCACAAGAAAAGCAATATTTATGACTAACAACGTATACGCTATGCCGGCCAACAGGGCCATCCCCGCAGACTTTTCCAACTCTTCCAAAAATAAAATCCGGTTGACCGAAAAACTGAATCCGGCAGTCAGTATTAAAACTGATAACGGCACAGCAGTTGCTTCCAGAATAATCCGGTCCAGATTGGTTCTTGTTTTAGACGCAATGGGGATGAGCGCCCTTGACCAGATGAACCGGCATAAAAAGGAGAGCAGAACAGCGCCGCCCATAATGAGAACGGAATTAATGCTCTCCCGGGCAACCCCGGAAAGGTCGGTAAAATTTAAGAAATTCATATTTTGCCTTGTTTGTTTTCCTTGTCTCTGTTTTGCTCTCTATCCTGTTTTTCCCTGTCTTTCCCTGTCTTTCCTTTCTTCTTTTCTGGTATAAATTGCACCATAGATAATGAGGAGTACAAAACCGCCCACCAGAATAAGGGCTGGCAAGTCTTTTGCCGCATTGAATGCCATTATATATCCCGGCATACTTACCTCCTGTTTTTTAGGACTGAAATAATAAGATATAGCAACGACAATAAAAAAGCCGCCCGACTGATTTTCTCAATCAGTTGGCGGCCCGACCAACTAAAGTCCTTCAGAAATAGTATCCTATTTCTGAACCCGTAGATTAATTTTCAAAGAATATCTTATTTAAAACTGGTTACATTTTACACCACACTGTATTAAAAGGTCAACAAGTCTTTCCGATGTTATTGCACAGGCGCCCCATCCAATGCTCTGGACAATCGGGAAGCATTTTATCTCTGGTGAAGATAGACATCCCAACCAACATAGTTGTCCAGCGCTTCAAAGAGAATGCCGGCAGACTTTGACTGGCTGATGGCCACGTGGTGCTCAAACCCGTTCTGGCAGAGGAACCTCAGCAGTTCCTGAAGTTTCTCTATCCGGGCCACGCCTACTCCGCCGAAGGTGTCCAACGGGTCATTGGTAATGACGCCTTCGCCGATACAGCCGATAATCTCGGCGGAGGTATCATCGCTGGAAAACCGAACATAAGTCATCGGGCCGCTCTTTATCTTTCCGCTGCAGGTGCCGTAACTGTTTTCCGGACCGGCTCCCATCCGCGCCGCAATCTTATTGTAACCCATGCAAACCGGGCCCAGCATGCTCTTGGGTGCGTTGCTGCAGTGGAACAGGACCAGTTTGTCCGGGTCGCCGCCGTAGTTATTATTCCAGTCAAAAAGTCCGGCCGGCTTTCCCGAAGCAAGCTGCAGGGCGTACATCGCCACCGCACCCATCACGTCCACCTCGCAGGCGGCCGGAAGGAGCGCTTCGCTCATAATGCTCATCAGCGCGCAGGGAAAGATTTGAAGCGCATCCTGCAGAGCCGACCAGCACTGGATGGTGCAGGCGTCAATCTCGTTCTCTTTAACCCACCGGTCAAGCGCCGTACCCATCTTTGCCATCTTCAAGAGCGATTTCGCCGATATGTCCCGGGTAACACAGTAACCGGAAAGAATCTTCAATTTGGACTGAACCTGCGGGTCGTTGTCTTTTAATTTATTGACGGCCGTTAAAATTTCGGAAAGGTCAAGCGTCTCCACGGAAATACCGCTTGCCTCCAGCAGTTTTTCGCTGTAACGGACGGTCTTAAACGGCGTCGTCCGGGCGCCGATCGCGCCGATTCTGGCGCCCTTCAACCCTTTTACTACCCGGCAAACCGCCAGAAACCAGTCAAGGTCTTCCTTGAATTCCCTGGAATCAGGGGCGCTGGTATGCGTCCGGGTGAGCGAGTACGGAATGCCGTACTGACGCAGCACATTACAGGTTGAAAGTTTTCCGCAAAAACTATCTCGGCGATATTCTACGGCCATCTTTTTCAGATCATCCGGATAGGCCTGGACCAAAACCGGCACGTTTAATTCCGACATCCTGATGGTATCGGCGATTGCCCGCTCATCTCCGAAATTGGGAAGCGAGACCAGAATACCGTCGATCTTATCTCGGTTTTCCCGGAAGAGCGCCGCGTTCTTTCTGGCTTCGGCCAGATTTTCGATCGCTCCATATTTAGCTTCTTCTTTGGCAATAATGACGGCCTCAATTCCCTGCTTCTTTAAAGCGACCGCAATTTCCTGCCGGCCTTTTTCGGCCAGCGAACCCGGAAAGCAGCCCCGATTTCCGATAATCACGCCCAACGTCCCTTTATTGTTCATCCGAATTTCCTCCTATTTTTTATTTACGAATCAATTTCTATTAATATACCACAAAAGAGAGAAATTCACGACATCCTGCTGTTGCCCCAAATAGCGGTTTGCGTTAAAATGTAATGCATGAAAGCCTATATTCTGCTGGGAGGTTTAGGAACCAGGATGCGTCCCCTGACCAACCTGATTCCGAAACCGCTCCTGCCTCTGGCCGGAAAACCGTTTCTCTGGTACCAGTTGAAACTACTGGAAAACCATAACGTCAAAGAAGTAGCGCTGGGTTTGGGTTATCGCAGTCAGAAATTCCAAGACGCACTGGCCCGACTGAAACCGTCGGAAATGAACGTGGAGGTCGTAATTGAGGATAAACCATTGGGCACCGGCGGCGCGGTTGCTCTCGCTTCACCCCTTCTGACGGAAACAACCTTTATCTTTAACGGCGACGTGCTTACCGACCTGAACCTTTCGGCCATGGCCGACTTTCACCGCAAAAACCACGCGACCGTTACCGTCGCAACGGTCTGCGTTCCTGACCCGCAGCGCTACGGACTCCTCGTTACTTCCGACGATAACCGGGTGCAGGAGTTCCGCGAAAAACCAAAGGATTTAATCAAAAAAGCCTGGATTAACGCCGGAATCTATCTCTTTGAACCGAAAATAATCGCCCAAATTCCAAGAGGGAAGGATTATTCCCTGGAACGAGACTTTTTCCCGTTGCTGATTAAAAATAAAGAGCCGTTCTTTGCTTACCGGCACACCGGGTACTGGCTTGACATCGGAACCATCTTTACCTACCAGCAGGCAAAACAGGACATCAGCAGCGGCCGGTTTGCTTTTTTAAACGATAAAGATTATAATGTATAATTTAATCGCATAGGAATTTCAAGGTTTAGCAGAGCTAACGCTCTGCGGCTACAAGAGCAATAATTTGGTTTGTAGCTGCAAAGCAAAGCTTTGCCTAACTTAAATCCACGACGGGAGTTGTGAAAATGACAGAATACGAAGCGCTTAAGGTTTTGGACAAAATTCCCCGGGAAACCAATATTTACCGGCTGTTAGTGGAGTTGTCGGAACGGGCTCACCAGACAGACCGGAACAGGCTTAATTTTCGAAAAACCGATCCGGTCAGCGAAGCGTTCCGGGAAGTGCTGGAAAAGCCGGAACCTCCCAACGAATAAATGTAGGGGCTCGATTCATCGAGCCCGCGGGTCGCATAAATGCGACCCCTACTGTGATTTTCAATGAAACGGTCCCCGCTAAAGACTGTTCTGGGAACAACCCTCCTCATCTTATTGTTAAAATCTGTTTCCTGGTGTGCCGAAGGTATTGAAGAACTGGTCTTGAAGGGATCGTACCGGGAAGCAATTCAAAATTACGGCGCGGACAAAACCCTGAATCCGACTGAAAATTATCTTCTTGGATTCTGCTACCAGGAAGCAGGAGAGACGCGAAAAGCAGAAAATATCTGGCAAGCCCTTCTTTCCGGTCCGAAAAAAGAACGAAGCCTGCTGGCGCTGGCACACCTGAAAAGCAAAGACGGCGCTCTTACCGAAAGCGAAAAGATTTTCCGTCAGTTTTCCAGAGAGTTTCCAAACAGCCAGTATCAGCCGGCCGCTTTGCTCGGTCTGGCCGAAGTACTGTCCCGGAAAAATAAGACTCAAGAAAGCCTGGATATCATGAACCGCTTGCGGCGGCGTTATCCGTTCAGTGGCGAAGCCGAAAAAGCAACCCGGTTTCTGAACCGGGAATTGGGTCCCTATACTATTCAAATCGGTTCTTTCGTGGATTTAAACCGGGCGGAAAGAGTAACCGAGGACTTGAGTTCCAAAGGTTATGAAGCATACATCGCCCGGATACTTGACGGTTCCGTCAGTTACCGGTACCACGTTCGCATCGGAAATTTCAAAGACAAAAAGAAAGCGGAAAGCGCCGGTCAGGTATTAAAAAATAATACGGGCTTAGACTACTTCATTACCAAATGACGAAAGATGCAAAGCTACCGCTTTGCCGCTACATAAATACGAAGGATTAAATATGGCAAACTTGACTGAAATCGTACGATTGTGCGTGGAAAAAAACGCTACTGACTTGCACCTGAAGGTTGGCCGACCGCCCGTCTTAAGAATCAATAATGTCCTAATTTTTACCGAACTGCCGTTGATTACGCCGTCGGACCTAAAAAATTTTCTGGACGAAATATCGCTCCCGGAGCAACAAGAAAAGTTGGCAGCCAATAAAGAACTGGATTTCGGACACACATTTCCAGACCTGGGCCGGTTCCGTATTAATGTCTATTTTCAGCGCGGAGAAATCGGCATCGCAATGCGCTTAGTCCGAACCAAAATACCGGAGTTTGAGGAGTTGGGCCTGCCGCCGGTCCTGACTGAAATCAGCCGGTTTGACAGCGGCCTGGTGCTGGTTGCCGGACCGACCAGTTCCGGAAAATCGACCACCATTGCGGCCATGGTGGAATACATCAACCAGAACCAGCAGGTTCACATTATGACCGTAGAAGACCCGGTAGAATACATCTATGCGGACAAAAAATCGATCGTCAACCAGCGCGAGGTGGGCATCGACACCGCCTCCTTCCATAACGCCCTGAAATACGTAATGCGCGAGGACCCGGACATCATCGTCATCGGAGAAATGAGAGACCCGGAAACATTTGAAGCGGCGCTCTCCGCTTCGGAAACCGGTCACCTTGTCCTTTCCACGGTTCACGCTCTGGACACCGTAAGTATCTTCACCCGCATCATGGATTTCTTCCCCAGCCAATCACACGAACAGGTTAGAAAACAACTGGCCTACCACGTCAAAGCTACTATTTGTCAAAAGCTCCTGCCTCGGGCAGACCAAAACGGCCTGCTGCCGGCCGTAGAAATCATGCTTTCCACCCCCACCATCATCAAATTGATTCAGGACAATCAAATCCTGAAAATTCCGGCCGGAATGAGAGCGGAAAAAAACCTCGGTATGCAGACGTTCAATGACGCGCTGATTAAATTAATTCAAGAAAAAAAGGTTACCCGGGAATCGGCCTTAGCCGTTAGCCCCAACCCCGATGCGCTCCAGATGAATCTTAAGGGCATATTTCTGGACGACGAAACCCGAATCGTCGGGATGTAGCGATGGAACAAAACCACCTTCAAACAGAACTGCAGAACGCGTTCACCCAGGGAAATCTTTGGGCCTCCTTAATCGGGTTGATTTCCATTTTCCTGCTGGTCGGCGCCGTTTATGCGTTGGTTCTCAACCTGCGCCGTTTTCTGCGACACGAAGCTAAATCTCTTCCGCTCGGCGCGGTGCCGGTCGCCTGGAACCTCAACCTTATTTTTCCGGTAGGATTATTTGCCTTCGTTTGCGCCAATCTTTTGCTGCTTGGTTTCAATCTGGCGCTTCCGAAAACACACGCCCCGCTCTCCTTTAACGTTCAGGCCTTAAAAGCGCTCCTTCAGACCCTCATCATACTAATAAGCCTGACCTTTGCCATTATCTACCTTCTCTGGAGACGCTACGTCGGTATCTGGCAATTAGGCCTGAACACCTGGCGCCGGGAATATTTAAGCGGCGGCCTCTGGGCATACCTCTCTATCCTGCCGGTTCTGGCGCTGGTCGGAGCATTGCTCGGCCTTTTTCGGAAAACCCTTTTACCGGAACAGGAAATTTATAATCTGCTAATGGGATTAACCTCTATGCCCATTTCGCTGTTGTTCCTGATTATCGTCGGTCTGGTTGCGCCGCTGCTGGAAGAGATAATTTTCCGGGGGTTTCTTTTTGGAACGCTGCGCAACAGTTTCGGTCCCAGGCGTTCCATGGTCTATTCCAGCCTGCTCTTTGCGGCGCTGCACCAATCACTGGTGGCATTTCTACCCATCTTTTTTCTGGCGATGGTTCTATCTTATCTTTACGAAAAAACCGGTTCCCTCTGGCCCTCAATTATCCTGCACATGGTCAACAATACCGTAGCCACCTTGTTTATTATCCTCATCCGAAAAGCTATATGATACCGGTATACTCTAATTTTGAACGCTAATTAATTATGAAATGCCTGATTATCGGTTCCGGCGGCCGGGAACATGCGTTGGCCTGGAAAATTGCACAGTCCCCAGAAGTGCGCCGTCTCTATGTCGCGCCGGGCAATGCCGGAACTGCTAAAATTGCCAAAAACATTCCCATTAAAGCCGACGAAATCCATTCGCTCCTCTCCTTTGCCAACCAGGAACGGATTGATTTAACCGTCGTCGGACCGGAAACGCCCCTGGCCATGGGTGTCGTAAATCTCTTCCAAAAAACAGGCCTCCCCATCTTCGGGCCAAACCAGGCCGCGGCCAGACTGGAAACATCCAAGATTTTTGCCAAAGAATTCATGGTCCGCCACCGAATACCTACCGCGGGGTTCCGGATAGCCGCCTCTATTTCGGAAGGCAAATCTATCCTGAAAAAATGGGGCGGAAAACCGGCGGTAATCAAGGTGGACGGTCTGGCCGCCGGAAAAGGTGTTTTTATCTGCGATACCCAACCGGAAAAAGAAGAAGCGCTGAAACAAATATTTTCGCATAAAATTTTTAAATCCGCCGGTAAAAAAGCGCTCATTGAAGAAAAACTGAACGGCGAGGAAGTTTCGCTTCTGGCGATTACCGACGGTAAAAAATACCACTGTTTTCCCCCGGCGCAGGACCATAAAAAAATAGGCGAGCATGATCTCGGACCAAACACCGGCGGTATGGGCGCAGTAGCCCCCAATCCCTTTCTGCTGCCTTCAGTCAGACAGCAAGTCATCCGGGATGTGGTGGCAAAGACCATTGTCGGGTTAGCCGAAGAAGGCATTACTTATCAAGGCATCTTATACGCTGGAATCATTCTGACTAAAGAGGGGCCGCAGGTTCTGGAGTTTAACGCCCGGTTCGGAGACCCGGAAACCCAGGCCATTATCCCGCTTCTAAAAGACGACCTTTTCCAATTACTGCTGACAACGGCCCAAGGGAATCTTTTACGACCAAAACCGGCTTTTCGGGAAGGTGGTTCCTGCTGCGTGGTTCTGGCTTCAGCCGGCTACCCGGGACCTTGCCGAAAGGGCCGGGAGATAAGCGGGCTAAAAACAGCATCCAAACTCAAGAACGTGCTGGTCTTTCACGCCGGAACAATAAAAGAAGGCCGAAAAGCGCTGACCAACGGCGGGCGGGTTCTCAATATCACCGGATTCGGCGAAAACCTGGCCCAGGCGATCGCAAACGCCTACCTCGGCGTCAGCAAAATCCATTTTGCCGGGGCCTATTTCCGCAGGGATATCGGACAGAAAGCGCTGCGTTTTCTGTCGTCAGCGTAATTGCCGAGATTGCTCGTCGCTCGGTACTGTAGTTGCCAAGCTTGCTTGGCGCCGTTAACAGAGCCCGGCAAGCCGGGCAACTACATTAAATTGTAGTTTTGTTGATTTGACTTTAAGAAATATTTCTGATAAAATTATAGGACTATGGAAACAAACGAAAAAGCCGCGGCGTTGCGTATTGAAGGACTGACCAAAATATTCCATCTGGGTCGGAACAAGAACGTAGTGGCCCTGGACAATCTTTCCCTGGAAATTAAAGAAGGTGAAATATTCGGCTTGTTAGGTCCCAACGGCAGCGGGAAGACGACCGCCCTGAAACTGGTCCTCGGCCTGCTTTTTCCCACCAGCGGTCAGATTGAAATCCTGGGCCGGGACTACCAGAACATTGAGGTTAAAAACGACATCGGCTATCTTCCGGAAAATCCTTACTATTACCGCTATCTTACCGGACCGGAAATCCTGACTTTTTACGGCCGGATATTCGGAATGACAAAAGAAATTATCAAAGAAAGAAAAGAAAAACTGCTCAAACTGGTTGGCTTGTACGACCAACAACACCTTTCCCTGAAGCACTTCTCCAAAGGTATGCTGGAACGAATCGGTCTCGCGGTTGCCATGCTCAACGACCCTAAATTCCTAATTCTGGACGAACCGACCACCGGCCTTGACCCAATCGGCAGCCGGGAAACCAGAAACCTGCTTCTGGACATGCAGGCGGCCGGTAAAACAATCCTTCTTTCCAGCCATTATCTCTCGGAAATAGAAAAGATAAGCAATCGCGTCGGAATTCTGCACCAGGGAAAACTGCTAACCCTGGGAACCATCCCCGAACTGATGACTCAGTGGAAAGCAGAAGACATTGAGGACTTATTCATTAAGGTGATCGAATGGTCAAAGCAATCGTAATCGCGAAAAATACATTCCAGGAATCGCTGCGGCTGCGCAGTTACCAGATAATACTGGTCTTTGCGCTTCTGCTCCTGGGCAGCAGCCAACTTTTTTCGTTCCTGACGCCGGCCGAGCAGTTAAAGATGATCAAAGACGTTTCCCTGTCCGGCATTGAATTTTTCGGCATGCTGCTGGCCATCTTTGCCTCAATGACCGCTTTGCGCAGCGAATTTGAAACCAATACTATCTCCACTCTTTTTTCCAAACCCCTTAAACGGTCCGATTTTATCCTGGGAAAATTTCTGGGTATGGCGATGGTCATAACCCTGAGCATAATCATGATGTCCGTGGTCTTCATCGGGCTCATCCTGCTCAAACAGCGTTCCTTTGAAATTAGTCTCTTTTCGGCGCTTTTCCTGATTTGGGCCGAAATGTTAGTTATTGTCGCCATAACCCTGGCGGTAGCCGCTTTCGCTTCCACCGCATTCACTCTCATCTTTGTCTTATTTCTCTTTCTGGTCGGACACCTCACTGGTTACGGACTTTCCATGGCCGAGCGGATGAAAAATCCGGTAATGCACGTGGTCGCCAGGTTCTTCTACAAAATCATTCCCAACTTTGAAAATTTCGCGATCCGGGACCAGGTAGTGGTCGGAGGCACAGTGCCAATCAGTTACCTTTTGAAGACCTTCGGCTACGGAATAATCTACGCGGCAATCGCCCTTATTATCTGCCTCTACTTCTTCCGATACCGCGAAGTGTAGCGTAGCGCGACCCTTTCAGGGTCGCTAATTTCAAATTCACCATGACCAAAAGAACTTACCGGAACGCATCCGTCGCCGCCCTCGTTCTGCTCTTCCTGCTCCTCTCCCCGCTCCAGGATAAGATTGACCTGCAGCGTAAACAGATGGGGTTTGAACAGAGGCTGTTGCTGATGCCGGGACAGATTGCCGGAAGTCTGGCCCTGGGCGGATTCAAGGGCCTGGCCGCGGACCTGCTCTGGCTCCAGGTAGAGGAACTTTTCCATTCCGGACAATCTCACAAGATGCTCCCCATCCTTCGCTCCGTCACTTTTCTTCAGCCCAAATTCATCACGCCCTGGGCGGTTGGCGGCTGGCACCTGTCTTACAATATTTCGGTAATGGCCAAGGACCCCAATGAAAAAGAAGCCTGGATTCAGGCCGGCGTTGACTTTTTGAAAGAAGGCATCACCTACAACCCGGAAAGATACGACCTCTATTTTGAACTCGGCTGGACGTTTTATCATAAAGTCAAGAACTATGCGGAAGCGGTCAAATATCTGGAATTAGCGTGCAAATTTCCCGGACCGGATTATCTTCCCAACGTGCTGGCACACGCCTACGAAAAGAACGGCCAGATAGATACGGCGATTGAAACCTGGAGAGAGATCTTAAGGAGCGGTAACAGTTTCGGCCATCTCTCACCGAGGCATATTCACAATCTTAAGACTTACGGCTCTACAATTACTCCAGAGACTCCAAAGAAAAAATGATCTTTGTGGTCTCCGCGGCTTCCGGGACCGGCAAAACAACTATCCTGAAAATTCTTGCCCAAACATATAAAATCCCCCGCTTTACCACCTGCACCACCCGCCCGGCCCGCCGGGGTGAAAAAAACGGACGGGACTATTACTTCCGCACCAAACCAGAATTCCAGAACTTAATCAAATCCAACGGACTGGCCGAATGGGCATCGGTCTATGGATTCCATTACGGCACGCCCCGCGCGAGACTTGAAGCGTCGCTCAAGAAACATCAGCCGATTGTGCTTGCGCTCGACACCCAGGGTGCAGCCCAAATCAAGGCGCAGTACCCAAAGCAGACCGTTCTGGTCGCCCTCCTCCCGCCTTCCCGGAAAGAACTGGAAAAACGCATCCGCCACCGCCAGAAGGAAACCGGCGAAAATGATTCAGACGTGAAAAAACGGTTGTCTGAAGCAAAAAAAGAACTTAAAATTCTGGCCGGATACGATTACCGGATCGTAAACGAAGCCTCGGAAAAAACCGCCACCCTTCTCTACCGGATCATACAGAGCGCGGAAAGAAATTCTTATACGCTTCTTTGAGGTGTTTGGTGGACAGGTGGGTGTAAACCTGGGTGGTGGTAATGTTCTGGTGACCCAGAATCTCCTGAATGGCGCGCAGGTCTGCGCCGGCTTCCAGCAGATGGGTTGCGAAAGAGTGCCGCAAAGTATGCGGGGTAATCCGGCCGGAGAGACCGCAGGCCGCCGCATACTTCTTCAGGATGCGCTCCACGCTCCGGCTGGTCAACCGGCCGCCGAAACGATTGCCGAAAAGAAAAGGAGCGTCGGTCGTCCGTTCATTTGAAGATAGATATTCGTTAAGAGCCGCCAGGGCTGTTCCGCCGACCGGAACCAGCCGCTCTTTCCTCCCCTTGCCCCGCACGCGCGCCAAACCGGCCACAAAATCGATCTCGGTCAGGTTAAGACTTACCATTTCCGAAACCCGAAGACCGGCGGAATAAAGCAGTTCCAGCATCGCCCGGTCCCGGAGCGGAAACCGACTGACTCCTTTTTTAAGGGTTTCATCAAGCAGAGACAGGGTCTGGCTGATTTCCAGAAAAGCCGGGAGATTGCGTTCGCTCTTCGGCGAACGCAGGGCAAACGTCGGATTTATCGGCACGGATTTCTCGCGGCTCAAAAACCGGAAAAAAACGCGTAAGGCGGCTACCCGGCGAATGATGGTGGCCCGGCTCAAGTTCCGCTGAAAAAGGCTGCCCAGATAAACTCTTAATATTCCAAGGTCTGTTTTTCTCAACGTCCGGCCGGCCAGAAATCCGCAAAAATCATCCAGGTCCTGATGATAAGCGCGAATGGTATTAGGAGACGCATTACGCTCGGCCTTCAAATATTCCAGGAAGGCCTGAATTTCCCGGCGACCCTTTTTCGGGAGGGGACGTAGCCCCTCCCCTACATTAATCGTCGAGGACCTTTTCATAAACCGCTTCAATCCTGGAAACCATCAAGTTAACCGCAAAATTATTAAGCACAAATTGCTGGCCCGCCCGGGCCATCGCCTGGCTCTTCTCTGAATTATGCAAAGCGGAAATGATTGCGGCGACCAACTTTTCCGAATCCTGCGGCGGAACCAGAAACCCGGTGACACCGTCAATGACCACCTCCCGGGTGCCGTCGACGTCAAAGGCAACCACCGGAACTCCGCCGGCTAACGCCTGCGCGACCGCTTTCGGCAGGCCTTCGCGCAGAGAAACATGGACCAGCAGGTCCATCGCCGATATCGCCTCCGGTATCTCCCGGGGCGACAGCAGACCGGCAAAGGTAATCGCTTCCCTGACGCCCAGATTTTCAGCCAACTCTTCCAGTTCCGGTTTCAGGATGCCGTCGCCGACCAGAAAAAGCCGACTCTGAGGAAATTCCTTTTTAACCGCCGCAAAAGCCGGCAGCAGAAATTCGTGACCTTTCAGGTGAAAAAGGCGGGCAACCTTACCGATGATTATTTCGTCATCCCGAAAACCGTATCTATACCTGACCTCTGATTTCCTCCGGCTTGCCGCCGCAAACTCTTCCACCGCAAAACCGCTGTAAATCGTGTCGTAACGTTCTTTTTTACCGATACCGGCCGCCAGACTTTTAACGATAAGATTATCGGCAACGGAGATGTACCGGTCGGTAAAAAGCGCGGTCATTTTTTCCGCCGCAATGTAAATAAAATTAAGAATCCGGTTTTGGTAAGGATGAAAAGGCAGGCCGTGGATGGTGTGAATTACCCGGGGCCGCCGCCGCATGAGCCCGGCCGCCAGCCGGCCCAGGATGCCGGCTTTAGCGCTGTGAGTATGCAGAACATCCGGCTTTTCACGGCGGAGATAACGATAAATGGCGCAGAATGAAATCAGGTCGCGCAACGGGTCAATTCGTCGCCTTAAAGCGGGAATAAGCCGGATTTCCAGACCGCGGTTCCGCGCCTCTTCCAGAAGACTTCCCTCCGGTCCCAGCGGCGGTCCGGTCAAAAGAGTGACCCGGTGGCCGCGTTCATTCAATCCGTAACAGGTAAAGAGGGTATTCTCCTGAGCGCCGCCGATAATCAGGCGGGTGATGAGATGGCAGATTTTCAATCGGTTTTTTTATTCGTCGTCTTCTTGACCGGTTTTGATGGCGAAATCTTCTTTTCCAATGCTGCAATCCGCTCTCGCAAAGACTCGTTCTCTTTGGAAATTTCCTCCACAATTATGGAAAGTTTCTTGGTCGTTTCTTCCCGGGCAATTACCAAACCGGTGTCAACCTGGTCAATCCGGTCGGAAATGACCGCGCTTTCTCCGTAAATCTTATCCATCTGCTTCCTGGCGACTTCCAAAAAACCAAGAGTTTCCGCCTGCGTCTTTTTCATCAATTCAAGGTCACGCTGTATCTGGTCCAGCCGGTTGGAAACCCCTTTCTGAAAATCAAGCAATTCCTGGGAAGTAGCCAAACGGAATTTTTCCGACTTTTCCGTCTCCTGGCGAATCTGCTCACTCAAGGTACTCACGGAACCTTCGGCGCTGGAGATACGCTCCCGTAATCTGAGTATGTCTTCACTTAAACCAGCCACCTTGGGATTCCAGTCACCTTCAAAAGTACTCATTAACCGCTGGCTGTCTTTCTCCATGAAACCCAATTTTGTTTCCGTCGTTACGACCCGCTCCTGCAAAGTGGCTACGTCATCCTGCATCGCCACGCAGCCGGAAATTGATACGGCCAAACCGAGTAATCCGAATAGAAATAATTTTTTCATTTGAATCTGTCGTACTACAACGACGCCAAGCAAGCTTGGCAACTACAAATAATTTTATTCGACAATCTTAAACTCACAGCGCCGGTTCTTCGCCCAGGCTGTCTCGTTATGGCCGGAATCAAGCGGCTTTTCCGCACCGTAGCTGACCGTCCCCAATCTTTCCGGGGCAATTCCCAGGGCAACTATGTAACGGCGGGCGGAAAGACTGCGGCGCTCGCCAAGAGCCATGTTGTATTCCGAGGTGCCCCGTTCATCACAGTGGCCTTCAAAAGAAACCTTGACTTTTCGATTATTCTTCAGATAGACGGCGATCTTTTCCAGGACTATCCGGGCGTCGGGTCTTATGTCGCTCTGGTCAAAATCAAAGTGAATCGTTTCAAAAACCCGCTTCTCCTCCATCGTGGCCGGTTCGCGAGCCACACCCTGCAATTTGGTGGCCGGAATCGGTTTGCCTTGAAGCGCCGCCGCCTGCTGTTCCTTGGTTGCCAGACCTTCCGTATTGACCGATTTTGCCGGCAGCTCTTTTTTTGTTCCCAACCGACCGGCACATCCGGCCGCAAAAAAGAACAACACCAACATGCTTATTCCCAAAATAACTCTTTTTGCCATATATCCTCCCTCTCAATTCAATTGTGCTTGGATTCCTGCTTACTACACGCGGGAATGACGTCTATCTCCAGTCCGGCGTACCGTAACCGCCGTCCAACGTAATATTATATAGGTCTCCGGTGAAAATGTCAAGCATCTTCAGATTGCTTTCATAATTGCGGGTATGGGTAAAAACCAGGTGCCGGCTATCCGGGGCGAAAACCGGGTCCTCTTTATTGTTAGGTCCGGCCTCCAGAACAAAATCCTGGCCGGTCTCCAAAAATATAATCCTGATTTCAAACTGTCCGCCAATCCGGCTGGTATAAACCAGAAATCGTTCGTCCGGAGAGACAGCCGGCGAGGTATTATACGACCCCTCAAACGTAAGACGCTTACTTCGTCCGGTAGCCAGGTCCAGGCGATAAACCTGGGGACTGCCGGTGCGGTCGGAAACAAAAGTTAAACTCTTCCCATCCGGAAAGAAGATCGGCGAAGTATCAGCGCCGTCTTCTTTGGTAAGCCGGGTAAGCTCTTCGCTTTTCAGATTAAGAAGATAAATCTCCGGGTTGCCGTCCTTGCTTAAAGAAAGCGCGATACGGTCTCCGGTCGGGCTGAAACTGGCGGCGCTGTTTAAACCCGGGTACGAAACTACCTTTTTCCGGGTACCGGAAACTATCTCCTGACGGTACACAACCGGCCAGTAGTTAACGTGGGAGGTATAGAGAACCGACCTTCCGTCCGGAGACAGGCGCGGGTACCGGTTAAGCGATTTATCCCTGGTTAACGGAAAGACCCGGCCGCCATCGTAATCCATCAAAACAAGCTCTCTCGCTTTTCCGGATTTTCGGGAAGCGACAATCCGGGTGAAGACAATAGACGGCTGACCGGTCAACAGCCGGATAACTTCGTCGGAAACCTTATGGGCAAGCGTTCTTTCATTGGAAGACACTGCTTTGATGCGGGTCAATTCTTTTCCGGATGAGAATACTTTTACTTCAACTA
>JAHJUB010000056.1 GCA_018829455.1 Candidatus Omnitrophota bacterium | reverse complement strand
TGAGCGTAAGCGAAGAATCTCGTTCTTTAATGTTGACCTTAAGAATTTAACAAAATTGAGGAGAATTGTCAAATGCGCCATCCCTGCCAGAACGGCAGGTTCGGCAACTACAGACTCCCTGCCATTCGCCGAAGAGACGAAGAGAGTGCAACCTCTGGCAGGGTTGTCAAATGGAAGGGGTAGATGTTATAATAATTTACTAATCGGCCCCATCGTCTAGAGGCCTAGGACAGATGGTTCTCAGCCATCAGACAGGGGTTCAAATCCCCTTGGGGCTGCTGTGAAGCGCGTGCGCATCGCCCTGCTTTATGGCCAATCAATGTTTCTTGTTTGAAATAAATCAGACGTCTACCCCGTTTTTTTATAAAGAAAAAGACGGTAGGTTTTGAAAGTCGCAAACTGCTGCGCATTTCTGGCACCGGCAAAATATTTTTGGTTAATCTTTTTTATCTTTGTTCTAAATTTCCACCGAAGAAACTTGATGAGCCAAGAATGTCGGTCATCCAAAAATCGTAAGGCCAGTTTCCAGACCGGAAACCCGCAATTGACCAGAAAAGCATTTTCAAGATCCAGATTCGGAGCCGTTTCTCCGGTAATGTCTATATTTTCGACGAGTTCAAAAGGGTGCCGTTGAATGACGTCATAAAATTGGGTTAACCGGTGTCCTCCTCCGAGAAAACTTTTTCCCTCCGCCTCCGTTTTGAAGAAGTCGCAGATCAGAAGATGGCCGGCGTCATTCAGTAATTTGCCGGATTTTTGCAGCGCTTTTTCCATGTCTACGTACTGAAAACTCTCACTGAATAAAATCAGGTCGTAGGGTCGCTCACTCCGCAGTTGTTCATAACGGCATTCAAAGATGCGGCTATTATTCTTTAATAAAGAGCGCGCTCGTTCGGTCAGCAACGGACTGGGAGAAACGCAATCCACCTGGTATCCCAGGTTGGTTAACCGGTGGGCAAATCGGCCCGCACCGCACCCGACGTCTAAGACGGTTTTAACGTTTTTCGGGATATGGGAGATTATAAAATTAGAATAATTTTCCTGAGCCCGAGACAGGTTGGAAAGGTTCAAATCTAAATCGCCGGTCCAATACCCATAATGCAGGTCTTCTGTTTTTAAAAAATATCCGCCAAAGATCAGGGCGAGTTCCAAGCCGATCTCTTTGGAATCAATCCTTTTCCGTTTATGCATGAAATCACCTCAGAATGTATTATAGCACAACGTGAAAAGAAAGCAATAAAACGCCGGAATTTGAATTTAGAGTGGATTTTGCGCTATAATTATCAGATTAGCCGGGGCCGTGGTGTAGCGGTTAACATTCCTGACTGTCGATCAGGAGATCGCGAGTTCGAATCTCGTCGGCCCCGCTAAACTCACCGTGAGGAGATTCGAACTCAAAAGGTGCGGGAAAAGGCATTTTCCCGCGCAGTCGTGATGGGGTGGAATATTAGGGAGGGATGAATGAGACCGGAAGACAGAAACGAGCTTCGGCTCGGGCGTGAAATAAAGATAGAGCCGGTTACCACTGGGAAAGTTGGCTCCGCCAGAGTTGTAGAGGTTTTGAACGAAAACACCATCGTCGTCTCCCAAGCAATGTGCGAGAAGGAGGAAATGCCTCTTTTCCCGCACGAGGTGGTGCGCATCTTCATCGAGGAGGACGACACGGTTTCCTGCCTTCAGGGAATCGTCGTCTCCCTGGAGGATTGCGAAAGCGCTAATCTCACGGCCGGGTCCGGGGAAACCTTCTACGGTATTAAAAACATATTTTTCAAGCATAAACACCGCAAAAGGATACACAAGCGGTCGCGGGTGAAACTGACCGCGGAAATGGTTATTGTCTCCGGGTTTTTCGCCCGTAAGTCCTGGAAGGCCGGGATTTCCAATATCAGCCCGGGCGGATTAAGACTTATTATCAACCGGGAACCGCCGGAATTGGGAACGGAGGTTTTTGTTTCATTGGGCCTGGCCCGCCGGAAGATTAAGATAAAAGGCACGGTGAAGGGCGTAACCGATTTAAGTTCCTTCAACCCGCTGGATATCCAAGCGGAACGGGGCTTTGGGGTGAACGTGAAAACGGAGAAGGTTTCGGATGGGGATTATTCTCTGCTGCTCAATTACCTGAAAACAAAGAAAGACGAGGATTTTGAGATTTACAGCCCCATTTAACAAAACAACGCGAGCAGTAATGTAGGGGTCGGATAAATCCGACCCGCGCAGTAACGTAAGGGGCGGGGATGTAACCCTCCCCTCGCCCCCCCTTGTCAGGGGGGATGTAACCCCGCCCCTACATTTAACAGCGTACAAATGCAGGGCTGGCCATAAAAAAAGGCGGGGCTTCAGATAAAGCCCCGCCTTTTTTATTATCTTTGCTCGAGCGCGTTCTTTAGTACATTCCGCCGCCACCGCCGTACCCGCCGCCCGGAGGCATCATCGGACCGTCTTTCTTCTCCTCGGGTTTATCTGCGACCAGCGCTTCGGTGGTCAGAATCAACGCCGAGATGCTGGCGGCGTTCTGGAGTTCCGAACGCACGACCTTGGTCGGGTCCACGATACCGGCTTTGACTAAATCCTCGTACTTGTTGTCTTCCGCGTTGAAGCCGATGTTTCCTTCCTGGTTGCGGACATACTCGGCGACTACCGAGCCTTCTTTTCCGCTGTTTTCCGCAATCTGCCGGATCGGCGCTTCCAGGGCGCGTTTTACGATGCGTCCGCCGCGCTCTTCTTCCTCGTCATCATACTTTACCTTGTCTATCTCGGAACCGCAGCGCAGGAGAGCCACGCCGCCGCCCGGGACGATTCCTTCTTCAACCGCGGCCCTGGTTGCCGAAAGAGCATCTTCCACGCGCGCTTTCCGTTCCTTCATATCTGTTTCCGTCGGAGCGCCCACATTGATGACCGCTACGCCGCCGGCCAGTTTTGCCAGACGTTCCTGGAGTTTTTCTTTGTCGTAGTCGCTGTCGCTCTTTTCAATCTCCTTCTTAATCGTGTTGATGCGTCCGGTAATATCGGATGCTTTGCCGGCGCCTTCCACGATGGTGGTATTTTCCTTGTCAATGGACACCCGTTTCGCCTTGCCTAACATTGAGAGGTCAACGGATTCCAGCTTGAGGCCCAATTCCTCGGCGATTACCTGTCCGCCGGTCAGGACCGCAATATCCTGGAGCATCTCTTTGCGGCGGTCTCCGAAGCCGGGCGCTTTGACCGCGGCCGTAACCAGGGTGCCGCGTAGTTTGTTGACGACCAGGGTGGCCAGAGCTTCGCCTTCAACCTCTTCCGCGATAATTACCAGCGGCTTGCCGACCTGGGCAATCTTCTCCAGGAGGGGCAGCATATCCTTAATCGCGGCAATCTTCTTGTCGTGAATCAGGATGTAGGGGTCTTCCAGGACCGCTTCCATCCGTTCCGGGTCGGTGATGAAATAGGGAGAGAGGTAGCCGCGGTCAAACTGCATTCCTTCCACGACCTTCATGGTGGTTTCGGTTCCCTTGGCTTCCTCCACGGTAATGACGCCGTCCTTGCCGACCTTGTCCATCGCATCCGCGATAATCTTGCCGATTTCTTTGTCGTTGGCCGCGGCTACCGTGGCAACCTGCTCAATCTCTTCCTTACCCTTGATGGGCTGGCTCATCTTCTTCAATTTCGCCACCACGGCGTTCACGGCTTTTTCAATGCCGTGACGCAGGTGAACCGGGTTGCTGCCGGCTGCAACGTACTTCAGACCTTCACTGACAATGGAGTGAGCCAGGAGCACGCTGCTGGTGGTGCCGTCGCCGGCAATGTCGTTGGTCTTGCTGGCGATTTCCCGGGCCAACTGGGCGCCCATATTCTCGTACGGGTCCGTGAGTTCAATCTCTTTGGCGATGGTCACTCCGTCGTTGATGACGGTGGGGCTGCCGTACTTCTTTTCCAGAATTACGAAACGTCCTTTTGGTCCCAGGGTGGGCGCAACCGCGTCTTTCAGCGCCGTAACGCCTCTCAGTATCTTCCCTCTTGCGTCTTCTCCATATAAAATCTGTTTACCCGCCATTTTACGTCACCTCCTTAAGGTTTGTTATTCTACAATACCCAGGATGTCGCTCTCGTGCAGAACGACGTACTCTTCACTGTCAACGGTTATCTCGGTTCCGGAATATTTCCCGTAAAGAACCTTGTCGTTAACTTTGACTTCGGCGGCAATAACTTTACCGTCATCGGTCACGCGGCCCTTGCCTACGGCCACTACTTTGCCCTCCTGGGGCTTCTCCTTGGCGGTGTCCGGAATGACGATGCCGCCCTTGCTCTTTTCAACCCCCTCCAGTGGCTTGACCACTACCCGGTCTCCCAAAGGTTTAATCTTCATATCTCTTCCTCCTTTCGTGAAAGTAATGTAGGGGCGCCATTTATGGCGCCCGCGGGTCGGATGAATCCGACCCCTACGTTTTAAAATACTGACAAACAAATATTATACAACAATATGGTTAAGGAATGCAAATGCGGCGGAATAATGTCATTGCGAGTCCAGTCCAGCGTGGCAATCCCGCTTTTGTAGCGGTCGGATTCATCCGACTGTTTGTGCGATAAATCGCACCGCTACAATACATCGGATTCATCCGACCCGCGGGCTTAGATGTTTCAACCGGCCGGAAGGTTACAAGAAAAACCCCCTGAACGGATTGCTCCGTCAGGGGGGTTTTTCTGACTGCTTTTCTGTAGGGGCGCCATTCATGGCGCCCGCGGGCTCGATGAATCGAGCCCCTACAGTTTGTGTTGTCTTAGAAGCTTACGGCTACCGTGCCGATGACTTGCAAGGCGGTGTCGTCGTTGAGGCTTCCTGTCGGAACAATAGCTTTCCCGGCTACCGCGTAGTCAAGAAGGAGACCAAAGGAAACGTCTTCGGTGTACTGGTAGGCGTATCCAAGGTTCAGTTCGTAGCCAAGTTCATCACTGTCAGGGGAGGAGACATCGGCGATGGTGCTGGCCGGGAACCAGGCCAAAGAAAGCGTGTGCTTCTCAGCCGGCTTGAGGGAAGCGTAAATCTTCGGGACTGAGAGGTTGCTGCCCGTGGTGTCGGGAAGGCCTGTGTTGACCGAATACGCATAAAGAATCCGGCCAATTCGGTCGCCGAGGTTATCCGGGTAGAGAGGCACCCACTGCTCCTCAGAGGCGCTGGAATCACCGCTGGCGTAGAACCAGGCCGCGCCGACTTTCGGCTGCATCGGGTTCTGGAAGGTGTAGGATACGTCGGCGTTGCC
>JAHJUB010000055.1 GCA_018829455.1 Candidatus Omnitrophota bacterium | reverse complement strand
GTGGCCGCCGGACTTGACTCACAGGTTTTAGGTGAAACGGAAATTTTAGAACAGGTAAGATTTGCCTACCAAGAGGCCAAAAACATAGGCGCGGTCAATGGCCTGGTCGCTGAAATTTTCACCGCAGCCCTCGCTACCGCCAAAAAGGTACGGAACGAGACCGGCCTCGCGCAGGGCAAGGTATCCATCGGCAGCGTCGCCGTCGATTTCATCCGAGAAAAAATCGGAGCCCTTTCCGACAAGCGGATACTGATTATCGGCGTGGGTAAAATATCGGAATTAGTGGCTATGTACCTTAAAAAAGAAGGCCCGGATGTCGTTTTTGTGGCAAACCGCACCTTCCGGAAGGCCGAGGAACTATCCGAAAAGATTGGAGGAAAGGCGATACGATTTGACGAATTGAAAAGAGAGATTAAGCGGGCGGATGTCGTCATCAGCGCCACGGCCAGCCCCCATTTAATCATCCGGAAAGAAGACCTCGCCGGACTTGAGGGGTCGTTACTGATCCTTGATCTCGCTGTGCCGACTGATGTTGATATCCGAGTAAGAGAGATACCGGGTGTGGAACTCTTCCGATTGAACAGTCTGGATTCGGTTATTCACCGGAATCTTGAAAAAAGAAAGAACGAGGCGGAAATTGCTCGCCGGATTATAACCGGAGAAGTAGCGAAGACATGGAAAGGACTTTTAAAACCGAAACAAGGTCGGCTAGAACCGGAAAGGTCTATCTGGTGGGAGCCGGTCCGGGCGACCCCGGTCTGATAACCAGGCGGGGTTTGGAAATCCTGCGTCAGGCCGACGTGGTCATCCATGATTACCTGGTAGATAAAAGAATCCTGGCGGAAGCCAGGGAAGGAGCGGAGGTAATCTGTTGCGACCAACTGGGTAAAAAAAGGTATTCGGACGGTTTCGCTGAGGCGGTAGACCGGATAAACCGGCTGATGGTTCAAAAAACAAAGGAAGGGAAGCGGGTTGTCCGGCTCAAGAATGGTGACCCGGCCGTCTTTTCCAGACTCTCTCAAGAATTGGAAGCCCTTTCGGAAAACGGTCTGGCCTTTGAAGTTGTGCCCGGAATTACCGCAGGGAGCGCGGCCGCGGCGGCCGCGGGAATTCCCCTGACAGTCCGAAGATTTGGCTCCAGTGTCGTCTTCGTCACCGGCCACGAGGACCCAGAGAAAGGTAAAAGCGCGCTTGATTGGGAAAAAATAGCGTCCGGCGGAACCATCGTCCTCTACATGGCGGTCGAAAATATAGCCGGAATATCCGCTGGTTTGGCCAAAGCCGGCAAACCCATAAAGACACCGGTCCTCTACGTCTCCGGCGTCGGGGACGCCAACCAGAAAATAGTCAGAGGAGATTTAGGTAATATAACCGCAAAGGCAAAGAAAGAAGGGTTGTCGCCTCCCGCGGTATTTATCATCGGCAAAGCGGCCAAGCGGACAAAAATAAAAGTAGTTGCCCGTCTTACTGGGCGTTGTTGCCGACAAACACTCTCCTTGTTTACCGGATTATCCCCCGAGAGATTCTTTCTGGAAAATTCTTACTTCCACCTTCCCTTGATTAAAATAGAGCCCTTGGAAGATTATCGGGAATTTGATTGTCACCTGCAAAGGATTAAAGAGTTTGACTGGCTGGTCTTCTCCAGCCGGTTTGGCGTAGAATTCTTCTTTAAGAGACTGACCGAAATCGGTTACGACGCCAGGAAACTTGAACCGCTGAAGATAGCGGCAATCGGAAATTCTACCCGAAAGCAGCTGCTTAATCTTGGAATCAGGGCTGACCTGGTACCGGAAAACGAGTCTTCGGAGGGCTTGCTGAAAGAATTTAAGAAAATTAACCTGAAGAACAAACGGATATTTTTACCCCGTTCCGACCTTTCCGACAAGGGACTGGCGCAAGGGTTGGAGAAGATGGGCGCCAGGGTCGTTTCCAGCGTGGCCTATCGAAATGTCATACCGGAAGATTTGCCGGAGATTAACTGGAAAAGATTTGACGAGGTTCTCTTTACCAGCCCCTCTACCGTAAGGAATTTCAAGAAAAGATACGGCCGGGTACCCAAACATGTCCGGGTTGAATCCATCGGCAAAGTTACCGCCAAAGAGGTGAAAAGATGCCAAATCAAAGACTGAGCAGACTGAGAAATAACCCCGGGCTTAGAGATTTGGTGAGCGAAACAAACCTTCACCCAAAAGATTTTATCCTGCCTTATTTTGTAGTCGGAGGTAGAGGAAAGAGGGAACCGATTGCATCTATGCCTGGAATCTACCGTTTTTCAACCGAAAACCTGCTGAAAGATATTGAAGAAACAAAAGGAATCCGAACTGTCCTCCTGTTCGGCCTCCCGGAATCTAAAGACGAAACCGGTTCCCAGGCTTATCGTAAGGATGGTGTTGTCCAAAAAGCGGTTGCCGCAATAAAGAAGGAGTTTGCAGACCTGACCGTAGTTACCGACGTCTGCTTGTGCGGCTATACCGGGTATGGACACTGCGGAATCCAACGTGTCACCCTGAACCCTTCGTTACACTTAAGGGTAAACTCCGTGAAGGGTCTCTCTTTAAAAATAGACAGCGAAAGAACTTTGGAGGCGCTGGCTAAAATTGCCTTATCCCATGCCGAAGCCGGCGCTGATTTGGTGGCGCCCTCAGCGATGATGGACGGCCAGGTGGCTGCAATCAGGGAAGCCCTAAACCGGAACGGGTTCGGAGGGGTGGGAATTCTCGCTTATTCGGCAAAGTACGCCTCAAACTTCTACGGGCCGTTTCGGGACGCCTTAGACTCTGCGCCGGCGTTTGGTGACCGGAAGACCTACCAGATGGACTTCCGGAATGCCCGGGAGGCTTTAAGAGAGGTGGAACAGGACATCCTGGAAGGCGCTGACATCGTGATGGTCAAGCCGGCGCTGGCCTACCTGGACATCATCTACCGGGTGAAGGAAAAGTTTAATGTCCCGGTGGCCGCTTACAGCGTCAGCGGAGAATATGCTATGCTAAAAAAAGCAACAAATGAAAACGGTGTCAGCGAAAAAGACCTGGTGCTGGAGGTGCTCACCGCAATCAAAAGGGCCGGCGCTGACTTCATCATTACCTATTATGCCAGAGACGTGTTACGGTGGCTGTAAATCTATTGCATAGGAATTTCCTTTTTGGGACGCAGATGTACGCAGAAACTACGGGATAAAGATTAAAGATAATTTTAAGGTACTTCTTTAAAGCAATCTTTAATCCGTATCTGCGATTATCTGCGGTAATCTGCGTCCGATTAATTTATCATTCCATTCCTATGAAAAAAATCCTTGCTCTTATCCTTCTCTCCGGCGGCCTGGACTCTGCCCTGGCTGCAAAACTGGTTCTGGACCAGGGCATCGCTCTGATTGGAGTACAGTTTACCTCACCCTTCTGCCTGTGCAACCAGGGCGGAAAGTGCCACGCGGCGTCCATCGCGGTAAACCTGGGTATTCCGTATCAGATGGTTCCTAAAGGCGAAGCGTATCTCAAAATAGTCCGGAAACCAAAGTTTGGGTATGGCTCCGGAATGAATCCCTGCATAGACTGCCGCATCTTTATTCTGAAAAAAGCGGCTAAAATCGCCAAAAAGGTTGGCGCCAAATTCATCGTAACCGGCGAAGTCCTGGGCCAGCGGCCGATGTCCCAGTACCTGCACGCGTTAAAGATTATTGACCGGGAAACAGGACTGGGAGGAAAGATATTAAGGCCCCTCTCCGCAAAACTCCTGTCTGAGACCGAACCGGAAAAAAGGGGCTGGGTGGATAGGCAAAAACTGCTGGCGATAGAAGGCCGGAGCCGAAAACCCCAGCTGGCGCTGGCCGGTAAATTATCCATCAACGATTATGCTTGCGCCGCCGGCGGCTGCCTTCTGACTATGGAACAATTCGCCAAAAAACTGAAAGATCTTTTCCAGCGTAAAGTGAAGATTACATTAACCGACATCGGTTTACTCAAACTCGGCCGCCATTTCCAATACCACCAGAACCAGATTATCGTCGGGAGAGACCGCGGAGAGAATGAAGCCCTGCTGGAGTTAAAACCGAAAGAGGATTATCTCTTTGAGGTGCCCATCGGCGGAAGCCCCATCACCATCCTGCAGGG
>JAHJUB010000054.1 GCA_018829455.1 Candidatus Omnitrophota bacterium | reverse complement strand
GGCAAAAACTGCTGGCGATCGAAGGCCGGAGCCGGAAACCCCAGCTGGCGCTGGCCGGTAAATTATCCATCAACGATTACGCCTGCGCGGCCGGCGGCTGCCTCCTGACTATGGAACCATTCGCCAAAAAACTGAAAGACCTTTTCCAGCGTAAAGTGAAGATTACATTGAACGACATCGGATTACTCAAACTCGGCCGCCATTTTCAATACCACAAAAACAGGATTATCGTCGGAAGAGACCACAGAGAGAATGAAGCCCTGCGGAAGTTAAAACCGAAAGAGGATTATCTCTTTGAGGTGCCCATCGGCGGAAGCCCCATCACCATCCTGCAGGGGCCCAAAACCAAAACAGCCATCCGCCTGGCCGCCCGCCTCACCGCCCGGTATTCAGACAGCAAAACCAAACGGGTCACGGTCAAATACGGCAAAATAAAACCAGTCAAAGAGATTACGGTCTTCCCTGCTCCCCAGGACCTATCGGACCGCCTCAACCTTTCCCTTTAGGAGAATGTTTTCTGCTTACGCACTACAAAAAATGATATAATATGTGACAAAGGAGACAAAAATGGCAGACAAATCAAAACAGAAAGTGGAGACGCTGGCCTTACACGCCGGCCAGGAACCGGACCCGGCCACCGGTTCACGCGCGGTGCCGATCTACCAGACAACCAGTTATGTCTTCAAAAACACCGAACATGCGGCCAACCTTTTCGCCTTGAAGGAATTCGGCAATATCTATACCCGAATAATGAACCCGACCACCGACGTCCTGGAGAAGCGGTTGGCCGCTCTGGACGGAGGTACCGGCGCCCTGGCGGTTGCATCCGGCCAAGCGGCAACTACTCTGGCCATACTCAACATCACTAAGGCCGGCCAGAATATCGTCTCCACCAGTTATCTGTACGGTGGTACCTATACCCTCTTTCACTACACTCTGGCCCGGTTCGGAATTGAGGTAAGGTTCGTGGACTCCGCCGACCCAAAGAACTTTGCCGCCGCCATTGACAAAAATACCCGGCTCCTTTACTTGGAGTCCATCGGCAACCCCAAAAATAACGTTGACGATTACCCGGCAATCGCAGCCATCGCCCACAAACAAGGCATCCCGCTGGTGATTGACAATACCGTTTCACCGCCGCCGCTCCTGCAGCCGCTGAAATTAGGCGCGGATATCGTGGTCTACTCTATGACCAAGTTCCTGGGCGGACACGGGACCAGCATCGGCGGCGCCATTGTGGACGGCGGCGCCTTTAACTGGGCCAACGGCAACTTCCCGGAGCTGACCGAGCCGGACCCGTCTTACCACGGCCTCTCTTACTGGCAGACCTTCGGTAATCACGAGAAAGCGGCGGCGCCCGGGCTGGCTTACATCCTGAAGGCGCGGGTGCAACTCCTCCGGGACCTGGGTCCGTGCATATCACCCTTCAACTCTTTTCTGATTCTCCAGGGAATTGAAACCCTGCCCTTGCGGGTGCGCCAGCATTCAATCAATGCTTTAACCGTGGCGGACTGGCTGGAAAAACATCCGGCCATCTCCTGGGTAAATTACCCCGGGCTGCCCAGCCACCCGAATTATGAAAGGGCAAAGACCTTCTTGAAAGAAGGATTTGGCGCCATCGTCGGTTTTGGAATTAAAGGCGGTAAGGGAGCCGGCCGCAAACTGATTGAATCGGTAAAACTAATATCGCACCTGGCCAATATCGGAGACGCCAAAACCCTGATTATCCATCCGGCCAGCACCACGCACCAACAACTGACCCCGGAAGAACAGGTAAGCACCGGCGTTACCGAAGATTACGTCCGGCTTTCGGTGGGACTGGAGAATACCGAAGACATCCTCTACGACCTGGACCAGGCCCTCTTTGTCAGCCAGAAATGACCCCTGTTATTGCGTTAAAAAACTGAATTATGCCCAGAGACCTGATTTACGGTATGGAAAATAAAACTATTTATACTTGCCCGATGCATCCGGAAATCAGGCAGGATAAACCCGGAGATTGCCCAAAATGCGGAATGCATCTCGAACCGGTGAGCCCTGAGGCTGAAAATAACGAAGAAGATAAACTGCTCCGATTTTTATCCCGGAAATTCTGGATCGGCCTGGTCCTCGCAACTCCAATCATCTTATTGTCTGCCGGAGAAATGGTCCCGACCCTAAATTTAAAATCATTTATTCCTTACCCGGTCTCGGCCTGAATTCAGTTTCTTTTAGCTGCCCCGGTCGTGTTTTGGTCCGGCGGTTTTTTATTTACCCGGGCTTGGAAATCTATTGCAAATAGAAGCTTAAATATGTT
>JAHJUB010000053.1 GCA_018829455.1 Candidatus Omnitrophota bacterium | reverse complement strand
CCTTCCGGTTTGAGATTTTTCAGGACCAGGGGAATCTCGTCTATGGTGGGATAAACAATGATAGACTTCTTCTTCGCCTGAATCTTCCGGTAGAGAGGAAACCAACGGCTGATACCCTCCTCCTCATACTAATTTGACATTACTAATTTTTTTCGGTAATGCGGCTGACTAACCTTCCTTTGGCAAGCCTGGTAACAATCGCCTGATTCAAATCAACGCCTTCCGCATCCTTGACCACCTTCCCTTCCGGGTGGGTAAGCGTGATGCTGTATCCCCGTTCCAGAACCGCCAGGGGCGAGAGCCCGGAAAGATGCCGGTCCAGAGATTCTAATGTTTTGCGAAATTTCTCCAGCAGGGAATTTTCAGACCGGGCCATCCGTTCGGAAAGTTCATCTATCCGCTGACCAAAAGTTAAAAGCAGGTCTGCGGGACGCTGAAATCCGTAACGGCCCTTAATGGTTTCCAGGCGCCGGCTTCCTTCCTGCAATTGATTTCTGACCAGATACGTCATCCGCTGAAAGTAGGTTGCCACCCGGACCGAGGTCTCCTCCCGGTGCAGGGAGATGATTTCCGCAGCCGCAGATGGAGTCGGAGCACGCAGGTCTGCCGTAAAATCGCTGATGGTATAATCCACCTCGTGGCCGATTGCGGAAATTATCGGAATAACTGAACCGGCGATCGCCCGGGCAACCGTTTCTTCATTGAAAGCCCACAGGTCTTCCAGACTTCCGCCGCCCCGGGCCAGAATTATCGCGTCAAAACCAGTCAAACGATTAAGCTCCCGGATACCTTTGACTATTTCCGCGGCCGCTTCTTTACCCTGAACCAGGGCCGGATAAATGACAACCTTAATTCCAGGGTTCCGGCGCCGGAGAACTTGCAAAATATCCCTGACGGCTGCGCCGGTGGGCGACGTTACTACGGCCAGTCGCCGGATAAGGTACGGAATAGGTCTCTTGCGCTCCGGCGCAAAAAGTCCCTCGGCGGCCAGTCTCCTCTTTAACTCTTCAAAAGCGGCCTGGAGAGCGCCCAGCCCCCGCGGCTCAATCTTCTGTCCAATGATCTGATATTCGCTGCGGCTTTGGTAAGCGGAGACCCGGCCGGCCAGGATAACATTTATACCATCTTCCAGTTTAAACTTCAAACCCCCGGCCACATTACGAAAAAGCACAACCCGAATCTGGCTCTCGGCATCCTTGAGATTGAAATAAACATGCCCGGAAATCGGCTGCCGCAGGGAGGAAATTTCACCTTCAACCCAGACGTAAGGGAAACCGGTCTCCAGAAGATACTTAATCTCGCCGCTCAACTCCGTAACCGTATAAACTTTTTCCATTTTCACGGTTCACTATTTACCATTCACCGCTTTCAGGTGGTGCGGCCAATCGGGTCAACGTGAATGGTAACACGGGAAACGCCCGGCACCTGCTGCTTCAAATGGTGTTCCACCTCATCGGCAATCTGGTGGCCTTTCTGGACGCTCAAGTTTCCGTCCACCAGAATGTGCATCTCCACCAGAATATCCGGGCCCAACCGGCGGGCAGCCAGGTCGTGCACGCGACGCACGTCCTTAACGGAAGAAACCACCGCCTGAATCTGCTTCAGCGTCGGTTCGTCCACTGAACTTTCAACCAATTCCGCAAAAACACCCTGACCGATATCCAGACCGATGCGCAGAATGAAGATTGAAGTAATGGCTGCGGCCAGCGGGTCCAGAAAAGGAAAACCCAGCCGGGCGCCCAGGATGCCCAAAAATGTCGGTATAGAGGAAAGGGCATCGGAACGGTGGTGCCAGGCGTTGGCAATTAAAGCCGGACTGTTAATCCGACGGCCAACCCGTATTGTGTAACGGTAAAGCCCCTCCTTGAAAACGATTGAAAAAACCGCGGCAATCAGAGGCAGGAAGGTTGGTATGGTCCGGGAATGGGTTAAAACGCTGAAAATCCCGCGGTACATAAACGCGAAACCGAATGCCAGGAGGAATACGGTACAGACCGCCGCAGCCATAGTTTCAAATTTGCCGTGGCCGTAAGGATGGCCCCGGTCTTTGGGCTGGGCAGCCAACCTCAATCCGAAGAGGACGACAACGGTTGCCACGATGTCGGCAAAGGTTTCAAACGCATCGGTCACCATCGCCTGGCTGTGCCCCAGGATTCCGGCGGCCATTTTAAAAAAGAAGAGGCCGGCATTAATTACCAGGGCGACCAGCGTGTTTTTGCGTCCGACAAGATACCGTTCTATCTGGTTAATCATAAGATTTGTAAACAAGCGAGGCTAAAACCTGCGGCTACTATTCAAATTTGGCGCCGGACCGTATCCTGTCCACCAATTGGTTAAAGGCCTTGGCCAAACCGTTGTAGAAGTCCTTTTCGCGAAGGATAATCGGCGTTTTAGGCAGTTTACCGGAAACAGCCGCCTCCCGAACCGTTTTTTCCAGGCGGTAGAGCGGACCGGAAACCCGGTGCAGGATACGAAAGTACAGAACAGACCCCAGGACCACTATCGGTAATCCGCCAAACAGAAACAAGGCGACCAGAATCCTCAGGGTTTTCTTCTGAATGATTAAAAGATACTCCGGATGCGTAAAATCCGGCAAAAGCAAAAGATTGTTCCAGAACGTAAGGTAAGTAACCAACCCGCTGATTAAAAACGTAATGATAATGAGCCAGGCCACCACCAGAGTGTATTTTACTTCTAAAACCGGGTTGACCATTCCCCAGAAAGACCTTTTAAATCTTTTTGTCTCCATAATCCGCGCCTCCATAATTAAAATCCAACCCCGGCTTGTCCGGTTACCCAGATTAAGTCCCGGGCAAAACCATCGCCGCCGCCTTTTTTATCGGAACCATAACTGCCTATTATGCAACCGGTGCGATTTCCAAAAATTAGCGGACTGGTAATGCCTAAAAGTACGTACGCTACTTTATTGCTGCGGGCCCTGACGGATAGAACATTATTAGCTAAAAGGGTAACCGGTTTTTCTAAACGGAGAACACCTTCCTTAAATTCACTCTCCGTTACTATTTCGGTACCGTTCAGAAAAACCGAACAAGCGGTAAGGCCGAAATTATCCATAACAAGCGTTGCGGGTCCCGGTGAAGCGGTAAATGAAAAATCCTGGTACTGGGGGGGAGTTGCGCGAAAACACTGCGTCGGCCCAAAAATTGCTCCCTCCTCGTAAATCACATTGTAAAAGTAAGGCGTGCCCCAGGGGTCAATCGGCGTCGTCTTCAGGTAAGGGCCGCGCCAGCCCCTTGCGTAGCCGGTTGGCGCCGCGGTATAGGTAAGAGATTCCAAGGTCTCGTTAACCGCCGGCGGGTAATAATT
>JAHJUB010000227.1 GCA_018829455.1 Candidatus Omnitrophota bacterium | reverse complement strand
TGCCCGCCCATGCCTCTTTGTTCAGGATGTTTCAGCTGCATTAGGGTGTGAAAAAGAAATAGACATTCAACGTTACGCATAAAGGGCAATGGCAGGCGGGTGTTCGAATTTCGGATTTTCCCGTCCCCCACAGATGGGTGAAATGTATGAGTCTATACGAATATTTCATGTTGCCATTTTAAGGCGCTATACTTTTGAGACGGGGCAATAGTGGAAAAGAATTCCATATTGTCCCTCAGCCGTGCATTTAATAATATGTAAAACTTTACCAAGAAGTGGAAATAATTTTCCCACAGACCTCTATCCTTTGTATATCTTTAAATGAAATTTTCAGTTGAACTGACCTAACTGGTTGGAAAATGTACGGATATTTGTAATCGAAAAACATGGCAAAGCTTTTGCATTACTTGGGGGAGAATCTGAACGGAGCCCAAAGAGGCGCCCGTGTTAACCTAAAAAGATGGATTTTCGGAATGAATATTGATAGGATCAAAAAGGCTTGTCCAAGAGACATCAAACAGCTCAAAATGCCCTATGCAAAATGATTCCAAACTTGACTAAGTCCTTTAGCCCGTCATTTTATAATCATGTAAAATCAATTAGTTAGTGGTTGAAGGTTTAGAGTTATACCCTGGCATCTGTTTTGCAGAACATTCAGGCGATAATGTTTGAAACCTAAGGTTTTAAAACCTGGGCCAGAGTTTTTGCAGCACATTTTGGTGCAAGAGATAAGAGATATCCCGCTGAGACGGGATTACATAGAATCGCCAAACGATTGTATATTGTGTAGAGCCTTTCCGTTTTTCAGAGCGGCGTAGTCCCGCCGAAGGCGGAATTGTATAGAATCGCGAAGCGATTGTATAAGCGATTGTATAACTGTAACTGAAGGGGCGGAGCTGTATCAAAGCAAGGAGCGATTGACGATTGATGATTGTTGGAGCGAAGAGGAAATCCCGATTCATCGGGGACTATTGACTATTGTATATCAACTCAGAGGACGCAGAGCATTGAGCAGAGGGCATAGGGCGAGGTACAAAAAGCATGGGCGAAGGGCATAGGGCATGGGGCATAGGGCATAGGGCATGGGGCATAGGGCTATGTAATTCGTTGAAGAAAATTGGTTTCTTAAATCAGCTAATCAACCATCTCGGAAATTGTATCCCGCCGTGGCGGGATGAGCGAAGCTAACTAACTTGAAATAAAAGACTATGCAGTCTCACTGGAAAAATATTCTCAGCGTTCTCCGCGATCTCTGCGGTGAGAGATTATACTTTTTTACCGCCGAGCGCGCAGAGGATGCAGAGGTTCAAGAGATGTAATTATACCTTTATAAAATTGACAAAAAGCATAGTCAATTGGTAATAAGATTCTGTGAGGGTATTTTAGTGCGGCTTAAGGTCGTAGAAAAAAGGGTTTTCCTTCAGGCAGTTCATTCTGTCGATCCCGATGCAAAGGTTTACCTTTTTGGGTCTCGCGTGGATGACAGTGCCAAGGGAGGGGATATTGATCTGTTAGTGTTTTCCGATAAGATCACTTATGAAGATAAGCTGGCAGTAAAGAAAGCTATTTTTTCGTGCCTTGATGAACAAAAAATTGATCTTGTTGTGACCAAGGATGGTGGTGAGCCATTTGTTCAGATGGTATTGGATCAAGGGGTCCAGTTATTATGACAGTAGTAACAGAAAATCTAAATATAGAGTTGGAAAATTTGGCAAGTGCAAAAGATGCACTCCAATACTCCTATGAAAAATGCAAGACACTCAAGCTTCATGAGAGCCTGTCATACGAGGAGCTGGAAAGGTTTGAGGCCTTGACAAGCAGGTTTGCCAGACTGAGCGATATTATTATACAGAAGGTTTTAAGGCTCCTTGATTTTATAGACCTTGAAGATACTGGAACAGTTCGTGACAGGATTAATCGGGCTGAAAAAAAAGGAGTTATTCTGAGTGCTGATAATTTTGTTGAAATTCGCATACTGCGTAATGAAATTGCCCACGAATATAGGTCTGAAACCGTTCATGCCATATTTGAGAAAGTGCTGGCTTATGCCCCTGCCCTTCTGGAAAGTGTCGGCACAATAACAAACTACGCACAAAAAAAATATTTTGGAGATATTACCTCGGAAAGCGATTGACGATTGTATCTCACACAGAGGCGCCCCAGTTAAATAGACGGAAAGAGGCATTTAACGGGGCAGGCAAAGATCGCAGAGAAAAGATTTTGTTGGCTTTAAAAGAAATAAAAACCTCAGCGCTCTCAGCGTGCTCCGCGGTAAGACGTTTTGGTTTTCACCGCATAGGGCATGGAGCGATTGACGATTTTCGATTGACTATTGACGGTATCGTAAAAAGTCAAAATTTACAGCATTATTCAAGTTGTCGCAACCATAACCTACTTAATTAATTCGTAATTCCTAAATACCT
>JAHJUB010000052.1 GCA_018829455.1 Candidatus Omnitrophota bacterium | reverse complement strand
AGTGTAGGTTTTCGCTTCTGATTTTCAAAGAACTGAAATTTAATTTTGTAAAAAGGTCTCTGTGAATTTGTAAAAATTTGTAAAGTTTACAAGGCTAAGACCCTTGTAAAATCAAGGAATTTTTAATTTCGGCAACGGCTCTTAAATATGAAAAAAAAAGAAGCGGAACTGGTTTCCAGAGCTAAAAACGGAAACCGGGAAGCTTTTGAGATACTGCTCAAAAAATATGAGGCCCGGACCTATAGCTCGGCCTACCGGATTCTGGGAAACCGTTCCGACGCGGCCGACGTTCTTCAGGAAGCCGCTATCAGGGCTTTCCAGGCCCTGCCGAAATTCTCCGGCCGTTCCACTTTCGGCACCTGGTTCTACCGAATTGCCATTAACCTCTGCCTCCTGAAACTGCGCAAACAGAAAAGGGCGCCGATTTCACTGGAATCAATGACAACCGTCCGGAAAGACGACGGCGAAGAACAACCATTTGAAATTACGGACTGGTCCCACAACCCGGCCGCTTCTCTAGCCAACACCGAATTAAGGGAACTCCTGGAAAAGAAGATTGCGGGACTGCCGGATATTTACCGGACACCCTTCGTTCTTTACGAAACAGAAGACCTGCCTGTTAAAGAGATTGCCCGGATACTAAAAATCAGCGAATCGGCGGTCAAAACGCGGCTCCACCGCAGCCGTTCGCTGCTCCGCGAGAAACTATCTACTTACTTTCAACATCTAAAGAAACACAGGGTTGCTCAATACTAATCATGGTTATCATATGCCGTCGTTATCGGATTTCGTTATCCGCCTACCTGGAAAACGAACTTGATGCAAACCGGAACCGGTTGCTGGAAGAACATCTGATTGACTGTCCGGAGTGTGTTGCCGTTTTGGAAACTTTTCGCAAAACGATTGCGCTTTGCCGGAACCTTCCGCTGCTCCAGGTGCCGGACGAACTACATTCCCGAATCATGCAAATACTGGAAAGAGAATTTCAACCCGAACCCCCTGCCATACGTTTAATCATAAGAAGGAAGACGACTAAAAAGAGAAGAGGCAAAAAAACAAAGATTAAAACTTAACATATGCCGATATACTGCTATCGCTGTGAAGACTGCGGGTTTGGTTTTGAAAAATTGGTACGGGCATCCGAAGAAAAGCCGGAAGCCTGCCCCAAATGCCGCGGTAAAACAAAGAAGGAGTTCGCGCCTTTTTCCATCGGCCGGGGCAGTTCATCACCTTCTCCTGCGTCCGGAGGGTCTTCCTGCGCCGGCTGTCGCTCCGGTTCCTGCGGTTCCTGCAGTTCCGGTCACCACTGAGGGGTTATCTTAATGGAAATCAAAGGATTTGCCCCAACTTCCTTCATTGATTATCCCGGAAAAGTAGCGGCGGTAATCTGGACACCCGGTTGTAATTTTCGCTGTCCGTTCTGCTATAATGTTGACCTGGTCCTGAACCAACTTTCGCTGCCTTCCTTTTCCGAAATGGAAATCCTGAAACGGTTGCAGAAAGAAAAAGATTTTCTTGATGGACTGGTTGTCACCGGTGGCGAACCAACCCTGCAGCCGAACTTAATGGATTTTCTGATAAAAGTCAAAGATAAAAACCTTCCGGTGAAATTGGACACCAACGGTTCTACGCCGGAAATTCTGGAAAAATTGATAGACCAGGGTCTGGTAGCTTACATTGCGCTTGACATCAAAGCGCCGCTCCAACCGGAAAAATACAGCCGGGTTTCCGGAATTGATATTGAATACTGCAAACAGGTCCTTCCGAAAGTTATTGCCACGATTGACTTACTGACCGATTCGGGAGTAGAATATGAGTTGCGGACCACCATCGCTCCGGACCTTTTAACGGAAGACGACTTTCTGGAAATCGGCCGGTTTTGTAAGGAACGAAAAGGCCAGGACGTCTTTCCCGGCCTTTATGTCATTCAAAATTTCTTTCCCGCTCAGACCCTGAACCCGGAATTTGCCGCTAAAAAATCCTGGGAAAAGGAACGGCTGGAAGCGCTGCGGGAAAAGATGAAGCCTTTCTTTCGGGAAGTACAGATACGCAGTAAATAAGCATTGGGGGCTAAAATGAAAAAGAGACTTATTGGTTTGGGTGTCTTTGCGTTAGTAATATCCGGTCTACTCCTTACGGCAAGACCCCTCCTGGCTCAGGGCGGCCTGGTCGGAAAACCAGCGCCTGCTTTTACCGTAACCTCGTTGGACGGAAAGACCATCTCCCTGGGTTCCCTCAAAGGAAAAGTGGTCGTCCTCAATTTCTGGGCAACGTGGTGCCCGCCCTGCCGGTCTGAAATTCCGGATTTCATCCAGTTTTACAAAGACTATGAAAAAAAAGATGTCGCGATAGTCGGATTAGGCGTAAACGACAGCGACGCCGCCTTACAGAAATTCGGCAAGGAAAACCGGATTAATTATCCGGTCGCCAACGACAAGGGAGGCCGGGTGTCTTCTCTCTACGGAGGAATAAGGTCAATCCCGACCACCTTCGTGATAGACCGCAAGGGTATAATCCGGGACATGCGCATCGGAGGCATAGACCGGCAAGAACTCTTGAAGATGGTGAAACCCTATTTGTCAGGGGTTACCAAAGAATAATATCTTATGGAAATATGCGTTTCCACGTTTATCTGCAATAAAGATAGAGTTCTGGATGCGTTGCCGGTCTTCGCCGACAGCGCAATCAAAAACCTGGAGCTCTGGGGAGCGTTTAACTTCGGAAGCGAACATCACTTCCCCTACTGGGAAAATGGTTACGCCAGCCGCCTTACCGACGAATTAGAAAAATTTGGCCTAAAAGTTAGGACCATGCACGCGCCGTTCAGCGAAACCCTGGATATTTCCTCGCTTGACGAGAGTTTGCGAAAAGAAGCGATCAGCGAAATAAAAGCGGCTGTTTCCGTTTTCAGCCGGCTGCCTGGAGCCGAAATCGTGGTCATCCATCCCGGCGGAATTTCAACCCGGCCCGAAGAAGAAAAAATTCGGCTGGTCCAGAGCCGGAAAAGCCTGGTTGAACTGGACCAGGCCCTATCGGAAAACAAGATACGCCTGGCGGTAGAGAACATGTTACCCGGCCTGGTCGGCTGGCAGTCATCCGACCTCTCCTTCTTGATTGAAGACCTGCCTAACACCGGTATTTGCCTGGATACGGGCCACGCCCACATTTCCGGTGTTCTGGAGGTAATCCTGAAAACGCTGAAAGATAAAATTATCGCCTTTCATCTTTCCGATACCTACGATTCAGTCGACCGGCACCTGATTCCATCTGAAGGAACCGTAGATTGGCTTAACTTCAGGGAGAAAGCTCTGAACGGCAAAGGACCGGCGTTTTTGACTTTTGAGACGCGGGACCGCGGCAACCTGACCAACGCCCTGCAGGAGATTAAAACGGCTTTCCGTAAACTAACACAAACGCAATAAATTGTAGGGGCAGGGGTGTAACCATAACCCCCCTCGCCCCCCTTGTCAGGGGGGAGTTCTATGTCCCTCCCCTACATTATTGTGTTTATATTAACAATACCAGGAGGACAGATGGAAATAATATTAAACGAAACTAATTTTGACCAGGAAATAAAGGAAGGCGCCCTCCCGTTTCTGGTTGACTTTTGGGCTCAATGGTGCGGCCCCTGCCAGATGCTTGGCCCGATTTTAGACCAGATTGCCACGGACTTTAAAGGACGCGTGTGTGTGGGCAAAGTGAATGTGGACGAAAACCCAAATCTGGCCGGCAAATTCGGGGTGATGAGCATTCCTACCCTGATTCTCTTTGTCGGCGGCCAGGAAAAAGAACGGCTGGTCGGTGTGGTTCCCAAAGAGCGGCTCATTCAATTGCTGGAAAATTCATTAGGGGCTGCGCAACAATAACAATTGACTATTTGCCAGAGGTGATTTTGGAGCGAGACAAGGAGCGAAGAAGATTGCGTAGCGAAAGCTACGGAAGCAATGAGCGACGCAGTCGCAGCCCAAAAGCGCCTGGCCTTTCAGGGAGTCCCGTCTTTGGGTCATTGCGGCGTTGCTCCTCGTCCGTGTGCCGCAGTGGGCACACCGCCTTCGTCGCGCCTTGCACTAACCTCAAATCCGGGACTCCAAATAGGCAATTTTATTGTTGCGCAACCCCTTAAACAATAGAGGCGAAAATGAAACGATTAGCGCGGTGGATGGGTTTGATTATTTTTTTCGCCATTGCCTTGCCTGTTTTTGGCCAGCAAACCGCCGAGGAATATTTTAATAAAGGAGTTGGGTTATATGAAACGCAGAATTACAATGAGGCGGTAACGGCATTTGAAAAAGCGATTGAAATCAAACCCGACTACGCCGAGGCCTACTATAATTTGGGTATAACCTACTGGCAGCAGAAACAGTATAAAAAAGTTTCCGAAAAATTACAGAAGGTAATGGAGGTTGCGCCGGGCAGTGACGTTGCCAAAAAAGCGGAGCAGGATATTAAAAATCTCAAATCAGCCGGGATTTCTTTAGCTGTGCCTAAAGAGGAAGAGGAAACGTTCACCAGAACCGCGCCATCCGAAAAACCAAACGCCACCCTTCCGGAATTGATGGAAGACCTCCGGTTCGGACCAACCAGTAAAAGAATTGCAGCGGCCAAATGGTTGGGATTTTTCGCCGAAGAAGAAGCGGTGGAAGCGCTTGGAGAAGTTACGGGAAAGAGCGGGGAACTGCCGGAAATAAAAATGGCAGCCGTGGAATCGCTGGGTAAAATTGCTCTTCCCTCCGCGGTTCCGTTCTTGCAAACGGCCCTGGAAACACAGGATCTACCGGCCGAAGGAAAACAATCTGCGATAAAAGCCTTAAACGCCATCAACACCACGGAAAGTCTGAACGTGATCCTTTCTGCCTGGGCCGGAACTTTTCCCGGCGGATTATCCGACCAGAACATAATTGAACTGGTACGAAAAAAAGGCAGAGAAGAGTTTGCCAATATCATCCGACCGGCGTATCTTCAGGTTACCGGAGAGAAAAAAATAACCATGGCTTTGGCCCTGGGAATACTTAAAGATACAACCGGGGTTCCGTTAATGGTAAACCGGTTAAAGGAAGATTATCCAACTGACGCATCGCCCGTGTCTTCCCTTAACCAACCGCCTCCGTCCGGAGCGCCTGGTATGCCCGGACCGGGAGGCCGTCCTTCAGTCGTACCTATTCTCAAAGAACAAACCGCGGAATCCGGGGGCTGGTCGCGAAAGAACGAGACCGGTTTGAGAGTGGAGATTATAGAGGTATTGAGTATCTGCGCCGGAGCGAACCAAAAGCCATTTCTTGTCTATCTTTCCAAAAACGACCAGGAAAAAAATGTTAAAGAAGCCGCCCTGAAAGCGGTCAAAAATTTGGAATCGCGTATCGCCGGTTCCACCGAAGATTATCAGAAGGGTATCGCGTTGGCAAAGGAAGGAAAGATAACAGAAGCAATTCCTTTAATTCAAACCGCCTTGAAGGAAAATCCGGACGCGCCCTACGCTGAGGAAATCAAGAAACTTCAAGCCCGTTTTAGTTACGATCGGGCGCTGGTTTTATTGAAGGAAAACAAAAAAGAGGAAGCCATTGCTCTCTTACGGTCCGCCCTGGAGATTGACCCGGCCGCGCCGTTCCGAAAAGACGCTGAAGATAAATTAGCGGGATTACAAGCGCCACCGATATTCTCGGAGGAAATGGGAGCGCCGCCGGCCGCCAGGAAAAAATAGTTACGGCAGCCAACAGCCGGGACGTATCCGGCCCCAGACCGCGTAGCGCTGAAACGCCTCCGCGTATTTAACGCCGCACTGAACACCCCGAAAAGCGCTGTGTTTCTTCATAAAATCTACGTAGTCAACGCCATCGTGGTCCAGCAGCCACCGGTACTGGCTCTGATGGCACAACAACGCCTTCCCTTTCTCTTCAATGAATTCCGAAATGTCCACGTAATCGGTCGGCTGAAAGTTGACTGCGGCCAATGCATCCATAAAATAGAGCGGCGGGATTGATTTGGTGTGCGGACTTTCCGTGCGGTAGTTGGGCAGAGACGCCGCAAAAGAAGCGTCAATCACTAACCGGCCGGTTGTGGAATGGTCACACATGTAATCATCCGGATGATGGGTTAAGATCAAGTCCGGTTTTGCCTGCCGAACTATTTCCACCACTTTCCGACGGCTCTCGCTGTCGGCGTAAACCTCCAGGTCCGGAAAAGCGCCAACGCTGACCAGGGTTGCTTTTTCCGATTTCGCGGCTTCTTCCGCTTCCAGGCGCCGGATACGCGCCAACTCTTCCGGACCAATCTCGTAATGACCCTTATCGCCGTTACATAAAACAGCCGTAAATATTTCGTCGCCCCGGTTACGGAACTTCAGGAGCGTTCCGGCGCAAAGAAATTCAATGTCGTCGGGATGAGCGCCTACCGCCAATACTCTCATTTATACCTCCGTCAATTGCAATCCGCGACCAGCGGTCCGGCCAGTTCCTTCAGGAAAAACAATCGGCCGGGCAGGGTCGGCATAAAACTGCTCGGGACCCACCGGTCCGGTCCGTAGCGCAGGGTGACCCAAAGACTCATCCCCTGCCACATCATTCCCCGGCCAAGACTTCCGTCGCAGCCGCCGATGATTCTGTCCGCTTTGAGAAATATTCCCGGGCCGATAGTATTGGCGAAACAGGGCACCAGGGTAGTCCGGCTCTTAAAACTGGTAATCGCATTCTGTTCAACGGTAAGCGGATGCAGCTTCGCCCCTAAACGGTAGGCCTGTTTTTTCCATTCCGCCGTACTGGAAAATTCCGCGGCAAAATGCGGCTCCCAGAAAGCGATGTGAAAAACCCGGCCGATGCCGAATATCAACACCGTCTTTGCGCCTTCCTTCCGCAGTCTTTCAATCTCTTTCGGATAAGCGGGCAGCAGTTTTGGGGTTGCGAAATGGCGCTGACCGGACGGTACGGTCAAAGACCCAAGCGGACCGTAAAAAGCGCCTTCCATCGCATTCTGAAAAGCGCCGGGATTATCCGAAGGCAGGGTCTTTCCGTTCCGGTCGCTCCACTCATCCATATTGAAACCATGCACGTGCCGGCAGTCAACGTTCCATTCCTTCAGAAAATAGACGGCCCATTTATACATCCCCATCGGCCCGACCGGTAGAATCAAAATCAGTTTTCTCTTCTCT
>JAHJUB010000228.1 GCA_018829455.1 Candidatus Omnitrophota bacterium | reverse complement strand
CAGATATCTTGCCATAAAACCAACTATCTAAAATCACAACGTAATTGCATATATGTTCTGCATATCCCAGGGTTTCAAGGGCATTGATATCTGCAGAAGCAGGTATCTGCAACGCACTGCTCAGGGGTGGCGCACTTTTTTGTGCCATCCCTTGCAGCAGAAGGTTGGGCAAAAAGGTAAAATCTGTCGCTCAACTTAGCCTCCTCAGGCAATGTGGCTCGTATAGTTATTTTTAATTGACTACGAACTTATGATGAAGCATAAATGTGCCTGAGAATCTTCTGTGTATTACTCAAACACTTGAAAGCCTCTGATCGTGAAAATACTTTGTGTTTATGCAATGCCTTGTTGCCACAATCACGAATTGAATGGGCTAATTTGCGCAATGTCTCAGTAATTATATCTTCTCTCTGGGCATTGTTTATTATTCTCATTATCAACCCCTCGTTTTCGTCACCTGGAAGCTGGTAAATATTCCATCCCAGGTTTCTAAGTTCCTCCCCTAGCATGTGTTCCACTACCGATCGGCAGATGATCACGCACGCCTGATAAAAGCCCTGCACATAGCACTGAATCGCTTCTATTAAGTGCTCCCTTGCTTTCCTAGGAGGGCTTTGATCTGTGAATACTTCTCTCAATTCCATAAAGCGTTCCACTCGTGGCAGAAGATCGCACAGTGATTCAATGGCCAGAAACTCATCTGTGAACATCCAGCCCGCAATGTCTGAACGGATCAGTTCGACAAGATCTTTCACTGGAGCAAATTCTGGTTCGACAATCATCCCGTTCCGATAGATCTCCCTGAAAATAAGATTTGCCCTAATGTTATTTATTACCTCCTCAGTTTTGGAGGGGCGAATACTTTCCTGAAGGAGCCGTTCTACAGCTTCCCTGAGCGAATCGTCGATTGGTACTGTTCCTGCCAAGGCATCAATTAGATGCTGATGATCTTTATCATACTTTTCCCCGTCTCCAACTTGGGATATTCCCCAGATGCACTCCACAAGTCTACTCAAGAGAATGGTAGACATATCCAATGGCGCAGAAACCCTTTTCATTTTCATTACCCTATCTCCCCTATGTAATTCTTGTGTTTCATCCGACCAAATCCTTATTCAACAAACCGCACGGTTATTGGATAGGCACAACCGGCAATGATCTTAGCAGAAAGACTTATTTCCGGTGCCGGATTCCTGACAGCTTGCCAGTATATGAACTCCGGTGGGTCTTGTGATATCTGAACAAAATTAGATTTGAATTTTCTGTCATACAGATAGCACAAGGGAAAATATTGGCTGTTGAATTAGATAAAAAATGTCAAGAAACAGCTCATTTATGGAATCGGAACTGCTTCACTACTCAAAAAGCTAAATTCTTCTGTTTCCTCCAACTTCGCGCAAAGGAGAGAGTATTTTTTGACTTGCTCAAACTTTTGTTTTTTTTCGCTATACCAAACAATTTTAAGGTATATATGAAATCCATTTTGTGACTTTGCTAGGTCGCAGACATTTTGTGGGCAACTTCCATCTATGATTTTTTGAATATATTCTCCGGGTTCTAATTTGTCGTGTGGCGCAGAAGCTGTTTTACGCATCTTCATTTCGTCGTCTTCTTGCAGTGTCCTATTATTGCCTTTTTTCTCCAGCTGCTTTGCCCTTGTGATGCTCCAATTCTTAATCCAGTCATTCTTGTTAAATTTCATATCAGATTCTACGTTAAATGCAGGGAAATTACTATAATTCACTATCTCATAGACAACGGCGGAATGACTTACTTTAGGATAACCTTTAAAGAAATTTTTAGGTCTGATTTGAAGTTGCGGAACCATTTTGGCTCCAGATAGTTTCTCTGCAAGCCTACGGTTTTTGAAACTGTGATAAGCAGCAAATATGGCAACTACAGAGGAGATAATTGCAGTTATTATAGTTCTTCGCAGATGAATTGATACCCTTTTTAACTAAACTCTTGCTCATCAAACTGTAAATCTTCTGTCCAGAACTCATCTTCGATTTTTCTTACCTTCTCAATAATTTTTGCGCACGTTTTACCTGTCACCTTGT
>JAHJUB010000051.1 GCA_018829455.1 Candidatus Omnitrophota bacterium | reverse complement strand
AGGGTCTTCTTGGTTTTCATAGATCTATACATTACAGACTTTATCCTAAATATGTCAAGTTTTCAAAGAGCTTTTACCGTCAACAAACTGTCAAGAATGACCCATACTAAAACCGGAAGACCCAGTTTTTCTTCTTCCTCTATATCTCTTTGCGGTCTCTGCGAACTCTGCGGTTAATCTTTTATTGTTTAGCATTATCCAGTAAACCGCAATACCGACTTTGGTCGCCATAGCCTTTTGCGCAGGCGACTCTTTAATACCTTATCTTTTTTTACAACAACCTTCGCGTTCTATTTTAGCAGGATAAAAAGTGATAGTCAAATGGCGAAGTGCCCGCCTCTGAAAATCAGGAGGTGGAAAGGGAAAAACGGCTGAAGAGCCGGCCGAAAAATCTCTAATTGCCAGACGCAATACCGACTCCACCCTGCTTTGGTTGTCGCTTACCACCCTGTGCTTATTGTTAGTCTCACTCTTCCTGGAAATTTGGCCGCCGTCAAAAAAATATCAACCGGCCTCACCTCAAATCAAGACGGAAAAAGCGGCGCCGAGTGGAATTTCCGGCCCCTGCCCCACTGAAATCCATAAAATATACCGATCCTGTTTTTGACTTAGCGCATAATCTTGTGCTAAAATTAAGCGATTTTTGCCCCTGCGTTAACAGCGCCGAGCAAGCTCGGCAACTACAATTCACGGCGCGAACACGTAAATGACGCCTACATTATGGGTTTCCGCTATCCGATTCTCGCACTTTTAACCGCCCTTACCTGCCTTTCTTTAAGTTCCTGCGGCAAAAATCATGCCGGGAAACTTATCCTGGCCGGTTCAAACTCTGTCCAGCCTTATGCGGCCTTACTGGCTGAAGCCTACGAGGTAAAAAATCCAGAGGTTAAGGTAACTGTCCAGGGCGGCGGTTCCAGCACCGGGGTTAAGTCGGCTCTCACCGGAACCTCGGACATCGGGACGTGTTCGCGGGAAATGACTCCGGAAGAGGAATTTGATTCCAACGGAGAAAGAAAACTGGAAAAAGTAGTGTTTGCCCTTGATGTAATCTCCATCATCGCCAACGTCAATTCTCCTCTGACCAACATTTCAAGTGAACAATTAAGAAACCTTTTCGCCGGTCGGATTAACCGAATAGACAATTATCCGATTACCATAATCACCCGTGAAGAAGGCTCCGGTACCAGAGCCAGTTTCGAGAAATCGGTAATGAAAGCGCCGGGTTCCAAAAAAACAGACCGAATTTCCAATTCGGCGCTGGTCCAGGATTCCAACGGAGCCATCCGGGAAATCGTGGCCGGCGACCCGCACGCGGTCAGCTACCTCTCGTTGGGACTGGTGGACAAACGGGTCAAAACGCTGTCCGTTGACAACGTCCGGCCCACCGGAGAAACCGTCAAAAACGGAAGTTACAAAATAGTGCACCGATTCCTCTTTCTTCTCAAGACGCGGAACAACCCTCTGGCCGAGGATTTTATCAAATTCTGTCTTTCTCCGGAAGGCCAGGACCTGGTAGCCAAAAAAGGTCTGATTAAGGTAACGGAAAGTATCCAATGAAACGAAACGTTGCCGGCAAAGTATTATTACTAATCGCTCTTTCGTCAATCGCTTCTCTGGCCGCCATAACCTTCTTTATATTTAAAGAAGGTCTGCCCTTAATCTTCAAGGTTGGAATAGTCAACTTTCTCACCGGAAGAGAATGGTCCCCTTCCAACGGAGAGTTCGGAATCCTGCCGATGGTCCTCTCTTCTGTCTGGATAACGCTGGGCGCCCTGGTCATCGGCGTTCCGACCGGAATCTCCTGCGCCGTATTTTTAGCGGAAATCATCGGCGATAAAACCAGAAAAATACTGAAACCGGCCATTGAATTGCTGGCCGGCATACCTTCGGTGGTTTACGGATTTATGGGCGTGGTAATCCTGGTCCCGTTCATCCGGAAGACCTTCGGCGGCCCGGGCTTTTCCCTGTTGGCCGGCAGCATCATCCTGGGGATTATGATTCTGCCTACCATCATCAGCATCTCCACCGATTCGCTGAAAGCCGTCCCTAACTCCTTCCGCGAAGCATCCATCTCCATGGGCGCGACAAGGTGGCAAACAACTATCTTCGTAACCTTGCGGGCGGCGCGCACCGGCATCTTGGCTTCAGTGATTCTGGGGATGGGCCGCGCCATAGGCGAAACGATGGCCGTAATTATGGTGGCCGGAAATGCGCTTAACATTCCCCGCTCGCCCCTGGACCCAATCCGGCCGCTTACCAGCAATATCGCCCTGGAGATGGGTTACGCCACCGGCGACCACCAGAAAGCGCTCTTCGCCACCGGAATCGTTCTCTTTGTTTTCATTATGATTCTAAACGTAACAGCCACCTACATCT
>JAHJUB010000003.1 GCA_018829455.1 Candidatus Omnitrophota bacterium | reverse complement strand
GAGCACAGCCACAATCAATTCGCTCTGCAACAGGAGCCGGTTTGGTTCCTCCAGGGAACCCATCATCCAAAAAATTATGCCCTGCAGGTCTTCGGAACGCGAAAGCGCCATCAACAACATCAGCAGGGATGAGGAGATGAAACTAATCATAACTCCGGTGAGCAGGAAGGAATCGGTCCGGAGCGTCCCCCTTTTCACGGCCAGAAAATAGACCAGGAAAGAAACGATGACCGCACCAAGAAATCCGGAAACAGGCAGCGACAAAACCCCGAAATGACCGGATATTCTGAAAACAATATTGAGAGCCACTCCCAGGGCAGCTCCGCCGGAAATTCCCAAAGTGTAGGGTTCCACCAGGGGATTGCGGAACATTCCCTGCAGGATAACGCCGGCCAGGCCAAGGGAACCGCCGACCGCAAAACCCAAAAGAATTCGCGGCAGACGGATGTCAAAAAGGATACTATATCCGGCGGCATTCCTACCTTGCGTAATCGCGGAAAACAGCCCGCGGAGGGTCACGCCGCTGGAACCGACGCCCAGCGAAAAAAGACTGGCGGCCAGCAAGCACAGGGTCAAGAGAATCGTCCAGAAAAGCCAGGTAGTGAGCTTATTTTTCATAATCAATTAATGTCATTCCCGTGTGTGGTAAACGGGAATCTGTTTGTGTAGGGGCGGGGTTACATCCCCGCCCGTGTTTCGACAGGCGAGACGCCTGTCCTACTACACATTTTTGCGGGGTGACAACTAAGAACCGGGATGCAAAAGCAAAGAAATTTCTTTCAGTGTTTTCACGAAACCCGGTGGCGTAGGACTGCAAACCTTGTCCGCGTCCAAAACGTAAATCCGGTCGTTCTTGACCGCGGACAGGTTCCGAAATTTTTGCCATACCTTCTTTTCCTGATCTGCGGCCACACCCATGCTCACGATAATAATCACATCCGGGTTCTGCGCTACCACCTTTTCCCGGCTGTAAAGACCGCTCCTTGCCTCAGACGCAATATTAATTCCGCCGGCCAACACGATAAAATCATTAACAAATGAATCCCGGGTTACGGTAAACAACGGCTTCGTTCCTATTTCCAGAAAGACCTTGGGTTTGGTTATTCCTTTAGCCCTCCCGGCTATTGAATTAACCTCCCTTTTCGCCTCTCCCACGATCTTCCGGGCCCTTTCTTCTTTACCCACTATCTTTCCCAGGTTAAGAAACTGTTGGCAAATCTCGTTAAAATTTTTGGCCTCCGAAAATAGAACGACGTTCATCCCCAATTGACGCAGATGTTCTTTTGCCCGACGGTCAGTTAAGGATGTCACCAGGATAAGGTCCGGCCTCAAATCAACAATTTTTTCAACGCTGACTTCCACCACCGTGCCAACTTTCGGCTTCTGCCTGGCGGCTTCCGGTCTATTGCAATAGGTGGTACAGCCGACCAGCCGGTCCTGAACACCCAGAAGATAGAGTTCTTCGGTCAGGGCCGGACTCAAAGAAATAATGCGCCGGGGAACTGCGACCTCGGACGGAGGGGGCGCTGCCCTCCGACTACAGCCATATTGAACCGTCAACCCTGCGCACAGAATCAGAACCAGGAACCACAGAACAGTATCTTTTTTATTCATAATCAGGGATACAACTTCAAGAACCAGCGATTCTCCTTCAAGACCTTTCGGCCGACGCTAAAATCCACCTGATCTTGGAAAACCGGCCCGTCAAAAACAAAGGTGTGGTATTCGCCGTTTTCTCCGCAGAGGTCAACATTTTTCCGAATCTGTAGGTCCGTAATAAATTTTTCATTAACAATGCGGCCCAGCCATTCGTTACCCAAAAAATCGGCTTGGACGGCAACCACGATGGCTTTAAATCCCGCCGCGGTGAATTCTTCAAGCAAAGTTTTGCGCGCCTCTTGCCATAACGGTAAAATCGGTTTTATCTCCATTTCTTTACAAATCTTTTCCACCCAATCCCGATGTTCCTGAAGGTCAATATCTCCGAAAATTCCGGCTTCAACACCCTTCTCCTTCAAAGATAAAATCGCTTTCTTGAATTCCGCTTCGTAAGTGGTCCAAGAACATCTCTGCCGAATTAGAGGCACACCCGCCATTAAAGCCTGTTTTTGCATCAAATCAGAGTTTATCCCGTGGGAACGTGAACGCTGACCATCCTCTGACACCATACTCAAAAAATAGGCAATTTCAACCTCCGGATTTTGCCTGGTCCGATAGAAAGATAAGACACTTTCCTTCCCTCCGCTCCAGGAAACAAACGCTTTCACGTTACTCCTTCCTGCAGGTTGCCGCAGACTTTGCAGTGAAAAGAACTAACACCAATTCCCGCTCCGCAGCCAGTGCAGGATTTCTGGCCCTCCCCGGGTTTAGGAATATCGCCTACCTCTTTAAGATAAATTTCGTAATAGTAAAGATGGTCTTTGGTGATAAACTTTACCGGATAGCGCCTCTTCTTTTCCTCAAACTCTTTGTCCGAAATCATTGATTCAATAATGGCCCGCAACCCGGTCATACCGGAACCATATTCTAAAGGCCTTTTGTCCTGCCAGATAACCTCGCCCGGCAAAAAGCCTTCAAAGGCTTTGCGCAAAATCCATTTTCCACGGCGCAGACTGCCCTTCTCTTCT